>CAZOKO010000042.1:0-20624 GCA_964580455.1 uncultured Thermodesulfobacteriota bacterium
AACTCTTGGGTTTGTCCAACGTGAGCCATGTTGAGTTATGTCAATAGGCATTAAGTTTTATTACCTCTGTGATCTTAGCGATCCCTGCGGTGAATAATATAATTATAATTTTTTTCGGGACAAATCCTTTCATTAGTCGTTTAAAGTAACTATGGATCCCTCTAAAAGCCAAAACGATATAAAACCTGCACCATCAGAGAACCAGGGAAGCTCTACCTCGAACGCTGATGCTCTGATCAAACGGGTAGAAGAACTTGATGATGAACTGGAAAAGAAACTAACCAGAGAAGTCTCCATTCTCTTCACCGATATCAGAGGCTCTACTACCTTCTTCAGAACCCATGGTGACATTGCCGGCAGGATTATGATGCAACGTCACTATGACATGCTCTTCCCCCTCATCAAACAGAATAAGGGAACTATTGTAAAAACGGTAGGGGATTCTATAATGGCTTCGTTTGATGATTCCCATAACGCCGTTAAAGCTGCCATAGAAATGCAAAGAAAGCTTTCATCCTATAATGCCAACCTGCCCAATGAAGATCCGATAAGAATCCGAATCGGAATAAATTTCGGAAAGGGAATCATAGAGGATAGCGACGTATACGGTAATGTGGTAAACATAGCATCCAAACTGGTTTCTATTGGAGAATCTGAACAAATCCTGGTGTCAGAATCTATCTATGAAAAACTTCAATACAGAGAAGACTTCACATTCTTCCCTCTTAAGGCTGAGCACACTTTTCATAATAACTTAAAGCTCAGAGCTTATGCAGTAAGATGGCAAGAAAAAGATCAAATGAAAGAGAAGAAAATGACCACTATGTCTCTTGCCCTTACGGATTACACCTCATCTAGTAAAGAAAAAGAAGGCAATGAAGAAGACAATCCTCCGAACTATTTCTCTCCCATTGAACATGTGATCAGGGATAAATCCTTTAGAACAACCATTGCTCCTGAGTGGCGACTCCAAGCCATCTTTGAAGATGCAGAAACTGCCATAGAAACCTCTTTAGAAATCTTGCACATATTTCAAAAACTGAATCAAGCCTTTCACATTGGAATTCATACAGGCCCTACCCTGATAGAAGAGGTTGAAACTCATGGGGGAGAGGAAGCGGATGAAGCAAGAGAAAAAGCTGGTACTAATGAAATTTATATGACCCAACCTGCCTATGAGTCAATAAAGGATAATCCTTTTTTCAAATCCAGTCCACTTTCCAAAAGCCTCAAAAACGGCGTTTCCCTGCATAAAATTCTCTCGGGACCACTGGAGAAAAGAATAATTAAAGAACCTCACATCATCGACCAAAAAGGTTCCTATCCAGAATGTTTCTACTGCAGTTCAAGAAATCACCATTCATCATCCTGCCCCTCCAAAAACATTCCCCTCCATACTCACAGCCTGAATGAAATTGGTTATCTTTCCCCTGCAGGGATAAAATCCCTTTTTGAAAGACATCTTCCTGAGATTTTAAAACCCTCCAAAACAAATCAGGACGAAATTCCTGTTTCATTGATACCGGATAAGAAAACGGATTCATTTAAGGCACCTTTCGAAGCCTTCTACGAAGTTAATGAAGTTTTTCAGCTCCGATTCCTCTGCAAAGTGTGGCTTTCTGAAGCCACCGATTGGCATAACTTCACACTGCCTACATCTAACAAGCGTGGTGGTGGTTTCCTCTGGTTGGGAGAAGATAGCCTGCGGGTTTCCAAGCATAGCGAAGCTTCAACTATGTTCAAAAAGGCTTTGGGAAACAATATTGAAGATTACAAACCCCACACGGCTATGGGTTTCCTTGCTATGGAAATGAATGACTTCATTAATGCAACTTACCATTTTCGAAGGGCTCTGACTTATACAACCAATCCACTGCAAAAAAGCTATGTCTTACTTCTGATTTCCAGAACCTGCGAACTCAGAGGTAATATGGAGGATGCAGTAGATAGAGTACGAGAAGCCTTGTTTGCCACTCCCAACTTTCCTGAGGCCAGATATAGACACGCTGTGCTTTTAGGTAAGAATGGTGATAAAAATGCATCAATATCTATACTAAAAAACCTCATAGCAATAAAACCTGATTTTTACATCAAGGTTCTACTGGATCCCGGGCTAACTCCCATAAGAAAAGAAATAGACCTTTTAACCAAAGAACTTTTCGAATATGCTAAAACACAAGCTTCAAATAATATCAAAACCATTAGAAGAAATCTCGTAGAACATGGTGAGTGGTTCAGCAGGGAAGATCCAGAATATAAAATTGCTGAAAAGATTTTTGATCAAGCGACTAAACTCTTTGAAGGGAACAGCTACTTTGGTTTTTTAGATGTTATTGGTTATGGCTTTGATATAAAAGATAAACTGAGATCTGTTTTAAAAAATATACGCAGGTCCATTAAAAAAAGCATCAATTTATTCCATGCTATCTGGGAAGAATACGATCTCTATCTTGAAAACTACTGTTATAAAAACCTTATCAGCTACAGAGATACTTTTCTATTGGATGATTATCGAGTCATTTTAAACAGGGCAAAAGATGCATCCTCAATCGAATCAGCAAAAAGTATAAAGGAAGCGCAGAACCTCCTTAAAAGCCTGTCACTCTTTTCAAAGAAAGTAATCAATAATAAAAAGAAACTCAATTTTTTAAAAATGGTTTATTTTATATTTGGATGTTTCTTCAAATTCTTTCTCCGTTTTTCGCTGTGGTCTCTATCTGTCAGTACTGTTTCCTGTCTGGTTCTTATAGGATATCAGGTTTACTCAAACTCACCATCTGACTTTTCAACCGAGGCAATCACAGACTACGTAAAGTTCAGTTCCTTTTTTGGTTCCTTACTCGGGGCAGGCGCAAGTATCTATTGGCTCTACAACCAATTTGACCATCTTTACTCTAAACTGCAATGATGACTCTAATCTTTTCATTCATTTTTGGAACAATCGTGGGAAGCTTCCTCAATGTGTGTATTTACCGCCTTCCTTCTCACCAATCAGTTGTTGTCCCTTCATCTCACTGCCCCTTCTGTAAGCAACCTATTGCCTTCTATGACAACTTTCCCATTCTCAGTTTTATTATTTTAAGAGGAAAGTGTCGGGGATGCAAGGCTTCCATCTCTTATCAGTACCCGCTGGTAGAATTTCTAGCCGGGTTACTTTCATTAATTCTCATGGAAAAATGTGGTTTGAGTTTAAACTACGCAGTCTACTTTATTTTCAGTGCAGCCCTTCTCGCTGTGACCTTTATCGATCTTGAACACAAGATTATCCCTGACAGTATCAGTCTGCCCGGTATCATTTTCGGATTATTAGCCTCCTTATTTCTACCCAATCTCACCTTCTTAGATTCCCTGATAGGTACAGTGGCGGGAGGAGGAAGCCTTCTTTTAGTGGCTGGAGGATACTACCTCTTTACCAGGAACGAAGGAATGGGTCTTGGTGATGTAAAACTGCTTGCTATGATGGGGGCTTTTCTGGGATGGAAATCTATTCTGTTTATTATTATGGTGGGTTCAATCTCGGGTGCTCTGGTGGGCATCACTTTAATGTTACTAAAAAATAAAGATCGTAAATATGCCATACCATTTGGTCCTTTTCTCTCACTGGGTGCTTTGAGTTATCTCCTCTATGGGCAGGAAATTATCTACTGGTATGTTCAATTTCACTTTTGGATAAATGAGCTCATCAGGTAAAATGCAATGCGAAAAACAGGTTTGGGCCTGCGCACTACAATTGCTTTAAATATTACCGTGGTGATGTTTATCACCATGCTTCTTATCAGTTTTGTTGTATTAACCATCGCCAGAAAAAATATCCTCGATCAAAAAATGAAAACAGGAGAGATTATCTCCAAATCCCTGCAACATGTCATCCTCTCCTCCATTAAAGAAACAGACAACAGCAAATCCCTGCAACGCATCATTGACCTCTATGCCACTGATATTGGAATAACAAATCCGGTAGTCATTGATTCATCACTAACGATACTTTCACACAAGAAGCGAAGTATGGTTCACCAGAAAAGCAAAGATCCCGATTTGGAACAGGCCATTCGCTCAGGAAACATCATAAAGAAGTTCAGGCCTTACTACAGCAGGGAAAATCTTTTTATTTCAGCTCCCCTCTATCAGGAAAATGAAATTATAGGAGCTTTCAAGATAGTACTCCCTTTAACTGATGTAGAAGAAAGCATGTCTGGCTTCCAGCGAATAGTGGCATTATTCGCCATCAGTACTGCCATTACCTTTATCATCATTGGAAGTGTTCTGCTTACTCGCTACCTGGTAAAACCCCTGGAAAAAATGATTAAAGCCACTGAAGACATAACTGAAGGGTATTTTCCACAAAACATAGAACCAACAGGCCGCAACGAAATAGGCACTCTCTCTGCTTCACTTTCCACGATGTCAGATAAATTAAGAGAAGACAAAAAACAGATAGAACAATATATCCAATCCCTGGAAGAATCCAATAGACAACTAAAGAAGGCACAGGATGAAGTTCTTCGTTCAGAAAAGCTTGCATCTGTGGGAAAACTGGCTGCAGGGATAGCTCACGAAATTGGGAATCCTATAGGTATTATCTTGGGATATACTGAGATACTCCGCCAGAATATGAACCAAAAAAAGGAAAATATCGATGTACTTGAGCGTGTAGAAAGTGAAATTATGAAAATTGATAAAATTATCAGAGAGTTGTTAAGCTTCTCCCATTATAGAAAAGCTGTCTTACACCCCGTCCAGGTAAATTCTTTAATTGAAGAAACAGCCTCCCTCATATCTCATCAGAAGACATTTCACGATATAGAACTTGAATTGAGATTACAGGAAGGACTTCCCCCTATCACAGCCGACGAACAACAATTTCAACAGGTGATGATCAACTTATTCATTAATGCTATGGATGCCATGCAAAAGGGAGGGAAATTGACCGTTACGACGGAACCGTACAATAACAAACAGAATCCATATAATACTTTTTCGAATACATCAGATGTCAGGATTACCGTAAAAGATACGGGAGCAGGCATCGAAGAAAAACATCTCAATAAAATTTTCGACCCTTTCTACACCACTAAAAGCCCCGGCAAAGGAACAGGCCTTGGTCTATCGGTCTGTCTGAGAATTATCGAATCTTTTGGAGGGAATATCTCGGTTGAGAGTTCTCCCCCTGAGGGAACTACCCTCACCATTATGCTTCCAGCATGCAGGTAAAAAGATATGTCATCAAAAGGGATTCTCATTATAGACGACGAAGAAAACATGCTCCATATGCTCAAGACCCTCCTCTCCAAAGAGGGATATGAGGTAGTTACCGCAACCAACGGAACTGAAGGTCTTGAGAGAATTGAAACTGATTCATTTGATACTATCCTCTGTGACATACGCATGCCTGAGATGGACGGATTGTCTTTCCTTAAAGCCACAAAGGAGAAAAACCTGGATTCAACTATCATCATGATGTCTGCATACGGAACTATAGATTTAGCTGTTGAAGCAATGAAGCACGGAGCTTATGATTACGTTTCCAAACCATTCAAACCTGATGAAATCATTTTAACCTTGAAAAAGGCCGAAGAACAGGAAAGACTTAGAAAGGAAAACATACTCCTCAAAAAGGAAATTAAAAAAGAATTCGGTTTCGAAAATATAATTACCAAAAATGACAAGATGTTTCAAATCTTCGAGACCATCCAAAAAATTTCAGATTATGACAGCTCCGTATTAATAATTGGTGAGAGTGGCACAGGCAAGGAATTGGTTGCCAAGGCTATTCACTATAATAGCAAAAGAAATGGCAAACCATTTATTGCCATCAATTGTGGTGCCATTCCTGAAAATCTTCTGGAAAGTGAATTGTTTGGTTATGTAAAGGGTGCTTTCACCGATGCCCACCAGAATAAAAAAGGTCTGTTTGAAGAAGCTAATGGAGGAACTCTCCTTCTTGATGAAATCGGAGAACTACCATCCAATCTCCAGGTAAAACTCTTAAGGGCACTTCAGGAAGGAGAGGTGAGGAAGATTGGAGACACCAAACAAATCAAACTGGATGTCAGAATTATAGCAGCAACTTCCAGGAATCTGACTCAAGAGGCAAGAAAAGACAGCTTTCGTGAAGATCTCTTCTATCGTCTCAACGTCATACAAATAGATCTCCCTCCCCTCCGAGAGAGAAGAGAAGACATTCCCCTACTGCTCAATCATTTCATCAACCGCTACAATGAAAAACACCGCCTTAAGGTTAAAAACATCTCTTCCGCCGCATTAAATATTCTGGTGGAATACGATTGGCAGGGGAACATCAGGGAATTAGAAAATGCAATAGAACGAGCTATAATTCTCTCAGAAAGTAGCTGCATTGAAGTATCAGCACTCCCTCCAGATATCCGCAAATCAGAGATGTTTGAAGATAAAGAGTTGGGGAATGATGAATATTCCATAAAAAAAATCCACCTTATCATGGAAGAACAATTGATCAGAAAAGCATTGAATAAGACTAATGGTAATCGCACCCAGGCTTCAAAATTATTGGAAATCAGCCATCCTTCCTTGCTGAGCAAGATGAAAGAATTTGGAATCAAGTAACTACAGCCACTTTTGTTTTCACTCTTTGTTTACTGGCTTTCAAACCTGCCAGCATGATAACCTTCCCGCCATCTTTTATCATTGCCCATTTAATAGGTTGCTCTCGGAACCAACGTTATACGTCTTATAAAATTGTTTAGGTGTAAAGAACAAGGTTTGTATCTTTTAAAAAATACTTTGCTTTTCTAAAAATAAATCATTATAAGTATTGATTAAAATTTAAGCGCAAGATAAATAGGTTTTATATAAATGAGTTTAACACAGGCTTTGTTATTGGGTTTTATTCAGGGGCTAACGGAGTTTCTTCCCGTGAGTAGTTCAGGACATCTGGTAATCTTCCAGAATCTCTTTGGCCTGAAGGAGCCCAATCTTTTTTTTGATGTGGCGCTCCACTTTGGTACCCTCCTGGCCATCCTGATTGTCCTGAGGCAGGAAATATCTTCTCTTTCTAAAGGAGTACTCCGTTTTTTAATCTGCCTTATCAGAAGCCAGAAGTACAAAGTAGATAACCAAGACATAACCATGGCAAGATTTGGACTCCTTATTTTAATTGGATTGATTCCCACAGCGATACTTGGTTTCTTTTTGCGAGATATGTTTGAGCTTCTTTTTAATTCACTATTGGCTGTAGGTATTATGCTAATCACAACAGGTGCAATTTTGTGGATGACGAGAATGACAGGGGAAGGAGATAAAGATACAGCTGACATGTCCATTTTAGATGCGATAATTATAGGCTTTGTTCAGGGTCTATCTATCGCCCCCGGTATTTCAAGGTCGGGCTCTACTATTGCTTTCGGTTTATTTAGAAAACTAAAGAAAACAGTTGCGATTCGCTTCTCATTTCTCCTCTCCATTCCTGCTATTCTTGGAGCAATAGCATTAGAGTGGAAAAACCCCATGCTCAACGAAGGTGAATTAATAAATGTGATTTCAGGCACTTTGACCGCTGCTGTGGTAGGATATATCTGCCTTAAGATACTGATACGAATGGTTCAAAAAGGACATTTTCATTATTTTTCTCCTTATTGCTGGGCATTGGGAAGTATAACTATCATTCTCTCTTTTATCCTTAAATAAACCACAGAGGACACAGAGAAAAAATGTATTTTTCTAAAAACTCTGTACTACAAACCTGCAACATCATGTTTTTTTAGCAAAGTTTAGTTTCATTCTTCGTGTTTCTTCGTGCCCTTCGTGGTTATATTTCTTTTGGTTGCGGCTGTGCTGTGACCTCTGTGGTTTAGTTTTAATATTATCTTAACCGTCAGGAGATAAAGATGAATAAAGAACTGGCTATCGGCATTGATTTGGGTGGGACTAATATCAGGACAGCCTTGGTAAACTCTTCAGGCGAAATAAAAGGCATCCATAAACAACCAACTCACGCTGAACTGGAAATGGTAAATATCCTTGAAAATATGGCAGATGGTATTAAAAAGCTTCTTAATGAACAAAAGTTTAAGATAGAAGATATTAAAGGTATAGGTCTTGGTGCTCCCGGATTTTTATCTCTGGATTTAGGTGTGATCCGTTTTTCTCCTAATCTACCCACAGCAAAAGAGACACCTGTTGTTAACCTGCTAAAAAGATTGACTAACCTTCCGGTCTATCTGGAAAACGATGCCAATGCCGCAGCCATTGGTGAACACTGGATAGGAGCAGGACAGGGTGTAGACAATCTTCTCTGCATTACGATTGGAACAGGGCTGGGATCAGGATTTATTCTAAACGGTAAAGTATGGCACGGCAGTAATGACCTTGCCGGAGAATTAGGACATACAACTCTCTTTCCAGAGGGTTTACCCTGTAATTGCGGAAGAAAAGGCTGTATTGAAGCTTACGTCTCAGCCACTGGAATTGTTAACCGCACTCAGATAGCTCTCAAAGAAGGAAAAAACTCTTCTCTTAAAGAACTTTTGGAAAAGGGTGAAAAGTCTCTCACCTCTCTTGCAATCTATGAACATGCTGAAAAAGGAGACCGACTGGCTCGAGAGATTTTCGAAGAAACCGGCAGATACCTGGCCATTTGTCTGGCAAATGTGCTGAATATGCTCGACCTGGAAATGATTATCATCGGGGGTCAGGTTTCCAAAGCGGGCGACCTCTTCCTAAGACCCACTATCCAGGGAATAGAAAGGAGGGCAATCAGAATAAAATATTATCCCATTAAGATAGTACAGCCAAAGCTGGGTGATCATGCCGGCATCATCGGCGCGGCTAAACCGGTGTTTGATCATAATGCTAAATGAATGGGTGTTAGCGATGTGCGATGTGCGATAGAAACAAAGTAGTGATTTGGTTTGCTCATATCTCATATCCCACATCGCATATTACAATTAACCGTATAATCGAAACAATATAAAGATAAACGTCACACTCGAATAGTATATTTCACCCTCCTGCAAACTTCTTCCACAGAAATTTCTTCAAAGCACCTCTTGCTTTCACACCTTTTCATCTCATCTCTTGAACAGGGAGAACATTTCGTTGCTTTATACACTATCGAAACATTTCCCCGTGAGCCCCACACTTTTGGGTCTGTGGGACCAAAGAGCGCCACTACAGGCAGTCCTACTGCAGCAGCAAGATGGGTAATACCTGAATCATTTCCAACAAAGACGTTACACTTCCTGAGTATAGCAGCTAAATCGTTTAAAGGCAGGTTGGTGATGGGAAAAATATTTTCAGCATCAATGAGTTTGAAATATTCCTGTGTAATTTCCTTATCTGCCGGCCCAATCGGTAAAATGATTTTAGCATTATCCCTTTTAATAAGTTTCTCACACAGTTGAGCAAAACAACCAGGTGGCCATGCCTTCATCCTGCTTCCACTGCCGATATGGACAGCAACTATAAGAGATTTATCGTCAAGTTGGCTTTTTTGGAAGAAGTCGGCAGCTCGTTTACTATCTTCTTCACCAGGAAAAAGCTTAGGGACTTTATCAGGTGTTTCGCAACCTAAATGCGAGAGTTGGTACATTTGATAGTCAATGACATGCACATATTTACTATCCTGTGGAAATGTATGAATAAGATATACTTCTTTTACTTTAATCTTTTCAAGATTGTGCAAAAGAATTTTTGACCTTTCTTGTCCAAAGATAATAATAAAGTCAAATTGTCTGAAACGTTCTATCAGTTTTGTATCTAATACGGCACTCTCACTATAGAACGGTGCCATCCCCTTCTGATCAACAAAATAAATTTTGTCAGCATAAAACCTTTCTTCAACCAACTTAAGTATATGCGGGTAGCCCCAGATCTCAATAAAGGCATCAGGATAATTATGTCTGATAGAGGAAATAGCAGGAAGACTTAAAATAAAATCGCCGATGGCACCTTGATGAATGATGAGGATGTTACTAACATGTTTCATATATAACCAGTTGCGGGTTTAACAGTATTCTTTCTCTCTTGACACGTAACCCGCAACTATATATCTCCTTTATGCATTAATTAAAAAATATCCTGCTATCCAAATTTATGTTTTATATAACTTTCTATCCTCCCCATCCCTTCTTTAATATTTTCAAGGGAATTGGCATAGGAAAAACGGAGATAACCTTCTGCATTTTTACCAAAGTCGATACCAGGGGTTACTCCTACCTTTGCCTCCTTAAGGATTTCAAAGGCAAATTTAAATGAATCTTTAGAAAACTTCTTGGCATTTGCCAGCACGTAAAAAGCACCAGTCGGTTCAACGGAAATGCCGAAACCGAGCTCCCTTAATTGGGTAATAATAAATTTCCTCCTCTTGTCAAAGGTTTCCCTCATACGTTCAACATCTTTTTGAGCATATCTTAGGGCAGCAACCCCAGCCCATTGGACAAAGGCATTTGCGGAAATGAAAAAGTTCTGATGCATCTTCTGCAGAGGGCGGATAAATTCCCTGGGAACAATGATATACCCCAGCCTCCAGCCTGTCATGGCATAGAGTTTTGAGAAACCATTTATGACAAAACAGCGGTCAGTAAATTCCAGCATGGAGTGTGCCTTGCCTTCATAAACCAGTCCATGGTAAATCTCATCAGAAATAATACGGGGTTTCAATGCACTGATTTCTTTCATTCTTTCCGACTCAAGCAGATTGCCGTTAGGATTGGAAGGTGAATTGACAAGAATGGCTTTTGTCCTCTTGCCTATCCTTTCAGCAATAACCTCTGGTCGATACTGGAAACCATCCTCTTCAAATACTTTTACAAAATTAGGGACACCATCTGCCAGGGTTACAAAGTTTGGATAACAGGCATAGTGGGGATCAGAAAGTATGACTTCATCTCCAGGTTCTAAGAGGGCAAAGAATGCCAGCAGCATAGCTGGCGACGTACCAGAGGTAACCAGGATTTGTTCAGGACAGATGCTAACACCATATTGATGATGATAATATTCTGCAACTGCCTCCCTCAGTTCTATAAGACCCAGACTATGCGTATAGTGAGTTTTTCCTGCCTTAATAGCCTCGATAGCAGCATCTTTGATACATTGAGGTGTATCAAAGTCAGGCTCCCCTACTTCCAGATGAATGATATGCTCGCCTTTCCTCTCCATCTCGGCTGCCTTTTCCATCACTTCCATAACAATAAAAGGTTGAATCTTTAAAGATTTTTTAGAAATCATGTGATATCCTTTCAAATGAAACGAAACCCTAAATAAATGGAACCACGAAGGAACACGAAGAGAAATAAAAATACAAGCAATATCCACGTATTAAGCATCATGGTTGATTTTTATTATTCGTCTATCGTTATTCGGTTGCGCTGCTTGCCCCGTTAGAATTTTTTGCTACTAACAGGATTTATTAAGTCCTTCTAACTGCACAATTCCTTCGTTGGTAAAAAACTTTACAAATTTTCATTTTCTAACGGGGCGAGTTTCGTCTTTCGTCAGACGGTTGCGTTGCTTCTTCCCCTCATATTTGTTTCTCTAATTTAATACGCAGATACCCGTATACCGTTACGAGTTGTGCAACCTTAAGCCGTTTTATGCAACCTAAATCTTAAATTCTAAATCCATTATCCATAAAATCAATCCACCAATCCCTAAATCCCCAAATTCCTCAATTCTAAAAATATGTATCTCTTTACAAAGGCAGTTGTCAAGTATTTGTTATTGATATTCATTCCCAACTTATCTCTACTTACCATTTGACTTTATAGCCTTATTCTAATAATATCACTTTAAGTGATTTGTAAATAAGATAAACTATGAAGGAACTAGTGATGAGGATTATAATTGCCATTACCGGTGCAAGCGGAAGCATATATGGTATCCGATTGCTGGAGTTTTTAAAAAGCAGACAAGATATTGAAACACATCTCATCATCAGTAAAACAGCAGAGAGTGTTATCCTTTATGAAACTGATCATAAAAACATTGAACATGTGAAGAAATTGGCTGATTACTGCCATCAGGATGATGACCTGGCAGCACCTGTTTCAAGCGGCTCATTCCTTACTGGTGGAATGATTGTGGTTCCCTGCAGTGCCAAGACCCTTTCTGCTGTAGCTCACTCCTATGGCGAAAATTTGATAGCCCGCGCATCCGATGTTTGTTTGAAAGAAAGGCGAAAACTTGTTCTTGTCTTAAGAGAAACCCCTTTAACCCTCTCCCACATTGAAAACATGAAAAATGTAACCAGCATGGGAGGTATCATTCTTCCTCCCGTCCCCGGATTCTATTCTAAACCACAGACCATCGACGATCTTATCAATCACACCGTTGGAAAGGCCCTGGACTTGTTCGCAATTGAACATAATCTTTTCAAACGCTGGGGGAAACAGTATCACTAAAAACACTTGACAACCTGCTTTTGATATGCAAATCTTCATTATTCATAACTATTTACCACAAAGTACGCTGAGAAAAACATAAAAAAATTCTTTTTTGCTATTGTGAACGACAAAAGTAAAATGTCATTGCGAGGAGCGTCAGTGACGAAGCAATCACATGAGATTGCTTCGCTATCGCTCGCAATGACAGGCTATTGAATGTCAACTCATTAAAGTCGTTCAATATAGTTGGATTGGGAACTCCCATCCAGCAGAAAAATTTTATGACCTCTGCGATCTTAGCGATCCCTGCGGTGAGCATATACTAATTGGAGAAAGGAACCTGAATTATGATATCTAAAAAGAAGATTTATGAAAGGACTCTGGAGGATTACAGGGAACAGGCTTGGGGTGACGCACGCTGCAACTGGTGTCAGAACCAGTGGGGATGGAATGTAAAAAGCAGCAAATACAATGAGATATGCCCTGAGTTTAGATACAAACGTTTTGCTGCCTATAGTGGAATGGGCAAATTTCATATTATCCGTGCCCTATTAGAAGAGGATTTTGATTATACAGATTCCGAGGCGCTGGTAGACATAGCCTTTCGCTGCACTTCCTGCGGTGCCTGCGAGATGAACTGCCTGCGATTAACTGAAAAGGAACCACTTAAGGCAGGAGAAGCGCTTAAAACCAGGCTGATTGAGAAAGGTCTGGCACCCCTGCCAGCACACAAGGAACTCCTAACCAGTATCAAAAATTACGACAACCCCTGGAAACAACCCAGGGCACAAAAAGCTCAATGGGCTAAAGAATTAGGACTAAAAAATGCAAATGAAGAAAAGTGCGAAGTTCTCTTCTTTGCCGGCTGTACCCCTGCATTTGACCCCATTTTGAAACATGATATAGTCAATTCTGCAAAGGTGCTTAAAGGATGTGGAGTAGATATTGGAATTTTTGCTGACAAGGAGATTTGCTGTGGAAGTCCGGCTATCAGGCTGGGCGATCGGAAAACCTTCTTTGAACTTGTCAAAAGAAACATTGAAGAATTCACCAGAGCGGGTGTTAAAGAGATCATTACCCAGTGTGCAGGATGTTATCACGTTTTAAAGTATGATTTTCCGGAGGTTCCCAATATGCCGGAGAGCACGTTTAAGGTTTACCATGTCTCTGAATACATGGAATCATTACTCAAGGATGGTAAAATCAAATTTACCAAAGAGATACCCCTTACGGTAACCTGGCATGATCCCTGTCACATTGGGAGGCACTGTGGTATTTATGAGGAACCACGGAATATCTTAAAAGCCATCCCGGGTATCAAATTAGTAGAGATGGAGCGGATAAAAGACCAGGCCTGGTGCTGTGGTGCGGGAGGTGGCGTAAGAGCTGCCTATCCGGATTTGGCTTTCAAATGTGCAGAAGAGCGGATAGAAGAGGCAAAGGAGACAGGTGCAGAGGCACTGGTTACCTGTTGTCCATACTGTGAACAGAATTTAGCCGACCCTTTAAAAGCACCGGGTGAGAACATGAAACTTTATGACCTCACTGACCTTGTGCTTCAGGCTCTGTAGCACCTATTCTCTATATACACAATACTTTCTTAGAAGTTCCAACTCACCACAATTTTTATGAGATTGCGTCGCTTCGCTCGCAATGACATTCCTTTCTTGTCATTGCGAAGAGTCCACTTGGTGGACGACGAAGCAATCACATTATTTTGCTGATTAACTCCATAGTCATTTTATTATTTACTTATAAGAACAACTGTGCTGCGGGATGCTGCAGTGTAGTGACTGTTAGGTTTTACAAAAACGTCTTTCCCATCTGGCATAATATCCTGCGGGGAAGGCAGTGAAGTATCTATTGCTCTCCACCACTTTCTACCGGATGGCAGTCTGGGAAGGGAAAAGGCAAGTGACTTCTCAGAGGCATTAAAGATGAGATAAAGATCATTGTCATCATACTCCGCATCAGTTTCCAGACGACTTCCATCAATAAGACACGCCAGCGATCTGCTTTTTTTACTCCAATCTGGTTTGTTAAGAGCAGTACCATGCCAGTTGATATCGGGAATACCATTAAGGGCATTGTCTCGCCCGGTAAAGAATCGAGCTCTCCTGAGAGAGGGATGTCTTTTTCTAAAAGCTATTATCTCTTTTGTAAAACGAAAGGTTTCTCCGTGTTTTTGCAAAAGATTCCAATCATACCAGGAAATCTCATTGTTCTGACAATAGGCATTATTATTACCTCTTTGAGTTCGTCTGAATTCATCACCTCCCAACAGCATTGGCACACCCTGCGACAGCATAAGCGTAGCTAAAAAATTCTTTATCTGGCGGGTTCGAATGGTGTTAATTTCACCATCATCCGTTTCTCCTTCTATTCCATAGTTACAGCTGATGTTTTCATTACCACCATCTCGATTTTCCTCCCCATTCGCTTCATTGTGTTTGGTATTATAACTTACCAGATCATGAAGAGTAAAACCATCATGACAGGTTACAAAATTGATACTGTGGAAAGGGGATCTGCCACTTTCCTTGTATAAATCTGAACTCCCCGCCAATCGTGTCGCCAATTGTGGAACCATTCCGGAATCCCCACGCCAGAAACACCTGACATCATCACGAAAACGACCATTCCACTCTGCCCATCTTGTACCCGGGAAACTCCCGACCTGATATGCCCCTGCTGCATCCCATGCCTCGGCAATAATTTTAGTATCTCTTAAAACTGCGTTCTCTGCGATTCGCTCTATCAGTGGAGGGTTTTTAAGTATCCTGCCATCCTGGTCTCTGCCAAGAATTGACGCAAGATCAAAGCGAAAGCCATCAACATGCATCTCAACTACCCAGTAGAGCAAACAATCTAAAATAAACCCTCTCACCAATGGATGATTGCAATTAAGGGTATTACCGCATCCCGAATAATTTCTGTAACTCCTGCCTCCATCATCAAGCAGGTAATAGATAGTGTTATCTAACCCACGGAAACAGAGAGTCGGACCAGTCTCATCACCTTCAGCAGTATGGTTGAAAACAACATCCATGATTACCTCGATACCTGCCTTATGGAGTTCTCTCACCATTTTCTTAAATTCCCGCACCTGTTCTCCCATCGCTCCTGAACTGCTGTACCTCCCTTTGGGTGCAAAGAAACTGATTGTGCTGTATCCCCAATAGTTCATGAGCTGTTTGCCGGAAGTGGGGTCTTTTCGCATGATTTCCCATTCATCAAACTCCTGGATGGGAAGAAGTTCTACGGCAGTTATTCCCAACTCCTTCAAGTAAGGTATTTTTTCTATCAGTCCCTGGAAAGTACCGGGATGTTGAACCTGAGAGGAAGGGTGGCAGGTAAGTCCACGGATATGGGTCTCATAAATGATAGTATCCCTGATAGGAATTTTTAAAGGACGATCATCACCCCAATCAAAGTATTTGCCTAACACAATACACTTGGGAGCACCACCCGCACTATCTATTGTGCAAAAGGAGATATCCCCCTCGGGGGAATTAATATCGTATCCCCGTGCATCAGAAAGGTTCCAGTTAAAATTGCCAGTAACCGCCTGTGTATAAGGGTCTAATAGAAACTTATTCTTATTGAACCTCATCCCCTCTTCAGGCTTATAAGGTCCCTCTGCACGATATCCATAGAGCTGACCTATCTTGATTCCCTCAATAAAGATATGCCAGATATCACCGGTTTTATTCCTTTTCGGATCCAGTTCAATTTCGGACGAGGGATCTCTATCTTCTGATTTATCAAAGAATTGAAGGACGATGGAAGTTGCATGACGGCTGAACATGGAGAACTGCACTCCATGTTCATACAGAGTCGCGCCAAATGGAAGAGGTTTGCCTGGATAGGTTTTAAATGCAGGTTTTCTTCTCTTTATTCTCATACTTAACAATATATCATGAAAGGAACTTAATTCAAAGAAGGATTTTATTCACCTCTTCCTGCATATCCTT
The DNA here is from genome assembly GCA_964580455.1 of uncultured Thermodesulfobacteriota bacterium. GTDB lineage: Bacteria > Desulfobacterota > WTBG01 > WTBG01 > WTBG01 > CAZOKO01. The sequence goes on from CAZOKO010000042.1 coordinate 16,331, forward strand.
TATTTCCTGTTCAGTATAAGGTTTGACATTTTTGAGGTCAGTATCAAGTGGATTGTCAGGGTTAAAATTTTGCAGGGTGAGTTTCTCTGAACCTTTAAGTTCATTAGCCAATGTTAAAATGTCCTCTCTCGCAAGAAGCGTGGGTACCAGGGTCACTCTGAATTCATAAGGAAGAAGATTTTTTTGCAATAAATCTATGCTCTCCTTTATTTTTTCTAAATTTACTGAAATACCACAACAGCTGGAATAAGATGCTGGGTTAATAGGTGCTTTAACATCCATAGCTACATGATCGATTAAATGGTCTTGTATTAATCTCCCCAAAACCTCAGGAGAGGATCCATTAGTATCCAGTTTTATTAATACATGCTCCTTTCTTAAGCACTCAATGAGCTGAACAAGTTTGGGGAAAAGTGTAGGTTCCCCACCTGTAATGCACACACCATCAATCCATCCCTTATGTTTTTTAATCTTTTGCAAGATTTGCTGAAAGGGAATGGTGGGAAACTGATCTGGATGGAGAACAAGACCGTGATTGTGGCAATAAGGACAGCGGAAATTACAGTGAGGCAGGAAAATTACAGAAGCTATTTTGCCAGGCCAATCGACAAAGGAAGTCTCTAAAAATCCCTTGATTGGGAAAGACATAGTTTCACTATTTTAGGAATAATCGGATATTTTATCCAAGCAAAATTTCTCTAACCTGTTTAGGAGTAGGGACAATACCCCGAAAATCGGCGAGGGTCTTTTCATCTTTATCTTCTACAATAAGAGTAGGGGTTGAGAGTATTCCATAGTAGGAAGCTTCTGCCAAACCATCTACGGTATCCAGATCATAGTAGAGAACCTCAAGCCCTTCTTTTGTCAACACTGCTCCAACTTCTTTCGCCGATGGACATTTATAGCAACCATCTTTCACAAATACTTTAACCTTTCCCATTTCACCCCTCCTGATTAAGTACAATGTAATTATAGCTTACTTGTTCCCAAAAAAGCCCTGATTTTTGTATCGATCCCGCAACTCTCCCTTTTTGCCTTTATTCCAGCTGGAGATTTTTGTAAAATAACCTGTTATCCTGGTAATCCCCTCAACCTCTTTAGAACCGCAACATGGACAATCATCTTTCAGGCCTCGAGATGTCTTCCCACACTCTAAACAGTTTGTAAACTCCGGGGAAAAGGCTATTTGATCATTCAAAGATTCTCTAAAGGTCTTTATCACAAAGTTAGCAAGCGATTCTTTAGAAGGTTTCGCCTCCCCCAGCCATACATGGGTTAAAGACCCTGCCTCAATCCGAGGATGGAAAAGCCCCTCTTTAATTACCCTATCAATGGGATTCATATCTGAGGAGACTGCGAAATAGGTTGAATTGGTATAATAAGCCTCACCACGTGAAATATCACCCTTGACATAATGGCCAGACTGGGGTGAGTGGTACTTTAAATCAAGCCGGGCAAAGCGGTACGCAGTACTTTCAGCAGGAGTCTGTTCTAAGACAAATCTCATACCATACTTCTTACTCAACTTTTTCGCCAGAAGATCCATTTGGGACATAACCTTCAAACCAAACTTAAGCGCCTTTTTACTTTCATGGAGTTCTTCACCTGTGTGGATATGTACCAATTCATTTAATCCCAACATACCAATAAGATAGGTAGCTCTATGCATTCTGAGATAGGGAACACCATCTTTCTTCATAGTGAGAAGAGCCAAAGGACTTTTTTCACCATGGGCAAGAAGCTTTTCAATAAACTGCTTCTTTTCCATATGTGCTTTAACCACCAGTTCCATAAGATCGGATATCTTTGAGAAGAGCACAGAATCATCCTTATCACTTACATACCCCAGGCGTGGTAGATTTAAAGTGACATTTTGCAGAGCTGAATATCTCATCTTCCAGGGTTGTTTGGCATCGGCTAAATCCTGATCCTCCAGCTTAAAACTCAATCGGCAACATTCTGAGATTTTCGCTGTGTTTCCCCGGTCAAAGACAAAATAGGTATTGCCTTTGTCGGCTGCTACGTCACATATATGGTTTAAGAACTCCTCATGCCCGTCTGTCTTAAAAAACTTTTCAGTGATATGCACCAGTGGTTTGGGGAAGAAGAAGGGTCTTTCTGTTCCATCACCTTCTTTATATACCTCAAAAAGTGCCCAAACAAATTTCTGGGATTCCCTGGCATAATCCTCATAGTTTTTACCGGTGAACTTACCACCAGGTCCAATGGCTGGAACATCCTCAAAATGTTTCGGAACTTCCCAGTAAAGGTTGATATCAGAAAATATAGCCTGACCACCCCTGGCCACTGCCTGCTGTGAAAACTCAAAAATCAACATCTGAGCAAGCTGTTTGATTTCCCTATCACTTAAATCTACTAAGTATGGTGCAAAGAAAAGATTGACGGCATCCCATCCTATGGCCCCTGCAAAATTACTCTGCAGAGCAGCCGCAAACTTGACCATGTGAGCCAGAAGTACTTCCGGATGTTTTGCGGGTTTAGCAATAGAGAGCGCATTGGGCAGATTCAAACCGAATTTCTTAATATACTCTAATGATTGACCGGAGCAGTAAGGTCGGTCAATAAAACCTAAATCGTGAAGGTGGATATCTCCGCGCATATGGGCATCGCCAATAGACTGTGAAAAGACACTCAAAAGGGCATATTCCTTCTTAATGTTTTCTGCCAGAGTTAAGTTTGTTGCTTCAGGTCCATGGGGAACATTGGCATTCTCTTTGTTGGGGTGGAGGATAAACTGGTCAACATCATAAAGTGGCACTCCCAGGCGGGTGTGCATCTTGCGAGCCTTCTCCAGCCCCCTTTCAATAAGCCGGGCATTAACCAACTCACGAATGAGGGGAGCTGTGATTACAGAAATTTTGGAAGCTATGATTTGTTCCTGCACTTCTTTACTTATCTCTTCTGCCGTGGCCATATCTACATAGGCCTCTTTGACTAAGGCATCAACAATCCTCTGCCTGTTCCAAAATGACATATCTTCGTCAGAAGTTCTTACAAAGAGTGCCATATCCGTTGTTTCATCAGGTAAGATTCGCTTCTTAGCATTGCTTCCTCCATACTCGCTTAAAGAACCCACAAATAACCTCCTTTTTAGCTTATCTAGTGATAAGCTACAGCTTACTCTACTATATATTGTATGTCAAGGAAAAAAATAAAAAATTATATCTCTATGTTTTTTAAGTAGAAAATGAACAATCCGGGGGTAATTTTGAGCTATTCTTTGAAATAAAATTTATTGGGGAAGGGCAGGAAATAAAACATACTAGAAGGGGTAAAATGGGGTTTTAGGAAGATTGCGGACACTTAACTTTTTCCTCGGAATAGTGAGAAGCTATGGTTTTGATGATTTGTGTGGTTGAAACGTCGGGAACCAGAGGGAGGGCAAAAACTTCTCCACCATAAGATTCGACGACATCCCTGCCTACTATGGTATTTAAGTTCCAGTCACCACCTTTCACCAGGATATCAGGTTTAACCGAACGAATGACCTCCAGAGGGTCATCCTGATCGAAGATTGTAACATAGTCTACACTTTCCAGGGAAGATACTATTTCTGCCCGTTCTTCCTGGGGAATGATAGGCCTTGGGGGATCTTTTATTGATCTTACCGAACGATCACTGTTTAAAGCCACAATTAAGATATCACCCAGCTTTTTACCTTCCTGAAAGCATCTTATATGCCCGATATGTATGAGGTCGTAACAGCCATTGGTAAAAACTATTTTTTTACCCTCTTTTTTATGGAGAATTACACTTTCTATCAGATCCTGCAAATTCTTTATTTTATCTCTCAACGACAGCTTTCTCCTTAAAATCAATTCCTATTTGTCATGCCTGCGAAAGCAGGAATCCAGTGGTTTCAGGTTGTTATGGACTCCCGCTCCCCGATCAGGTCGAGGACAGGTTTTGCGGGAGTGACTCGGTTTTTGACTTTTTACAAAACAGATAAGTTTAGTTTCATTCTTCGTGGCCTTCGTGTTCTTCGTGGTTATATTTGTTTTGGTTGCGGCTCTGCTGCGCTGTGCCTCCCCATTAGATAATAAACATCTAACGGGGGAACCGCAGAGGTTAATATAGCAAAAAGAAAAACATATTGAAATGTATTCTTTTGTCTCTATGTTTTTAAATTTGGGAGAGGATCTTTGGCTAAACGTTTTTCACTAAAATGCACATAGAGGTTTACTATGAAAAAGTGTATAAGTTATTATTTTAACAAGTGATTTCTCTGTACTACAAACCTGCAACATCGTGTTTTTTTGGCAAAGTATTCTAA
>CAZOKO010000043.1:0-20623 GCA_964580455.1 uncultured Thermodesulfobacteriota bacterium
TCTGCATTTATTACACCCCCGGATAACTCAGTCGCTTATGCCAGAATTTCAGTCCCTAATGTTTCTGAAAGTTTGCCGTAATCAATTTCGATACCGCGTGATGTGGATTCATCAATCATGTTCAAGTCAAGGAGCATCGGCAGGCCATATTCAGCATACTGGAGGGCGATGGCAATTGAGCGTTTCATATTCTTCGCGTCTGCCACCAGAATGATACCCCGGACATCACAATCAGTCACCTGGGGCAGGAGTATATCCCTGGAGGCCCGCTCATCTTCATTAGCAGAAAATATTGAGAAGATACCGGGTGTGTCAAAGGCATCCTTGTCTGTTCCCTTGATATGTCCCAGATTAATCGAAACCGTGGTGCCGCTTAGGTTGATGCTTTTTGCATTATTATTGCACATCCGTGAAAAGAGGGTGGACTTGCCTACATTCATGTTGCCGACAATAGCAATTCCAGGCCTCTTGTGGTTATGGTTTCTTTTATTCTTTTTAGCTTCAGTGCGATTTTTCATTACACATCTATCTCTTAATCTTTGTTTAGACCTCATGCAAAAGCAACTGGGATCACACTTCTTTTTTCCTTTCTCCCATCTGTTCACCATGGGTTTGCCTACAAAACCAGGTAGTTCGGTGGCCAAGGATAAGGAAGTGCATTTCATTTCACGCTCATAGCACCTGTGATGCATAACCGAGTATAGTTTCCACAGCCAATACGATTGTTACTTATTACATATGACATGTGAATTGTATAGCAAAAAAATAAATAGTGAGAAATAAACTATCAACTTAAGAGAAACAAGGCACTTAAGACAGACTGGCCGATGAGGTTTGCGAGTATAGATGGTCATGAGTTATTTTCAAGCCGTAGTCGATGTTGTGCAAAGTGCCTTAAGCGTAAAGTAACTGTCAGAGGCAAAGAGGTTATCGAATATTATCACAGGATAGTTGTATGTCATTTAGTGGGGTTTGATTTGGCATTACCCCTTGATCTTGAGCCAATACTACCAGGAGAAGGGGAGGTTATCGCTGCGAAGAGGTTGCAGATCTGGATGAAGCAGGAACCAAAATTGAAGAGGAGATTTGAGGAACTAAGTAATCAGTTGGTTCAATTGTCAAGAGGAAAGATTTTACCCTATTCTCTGATGTTCGTACAATAGATAGAAAAAGTAAACCAGATTTCATTTTGTTGTGTAAAGCTGATGGAGTATTATAATTATATTTTAATGCTTAATGACATAACTCAACAAGATAAACCCTTAAGTCATCTATTTTAAAGGAAAACTGTTCTTCTATAACCATACTAAACATGTTTTGAATATTATCCATTAAAATCATATAGTTACTAATTTCTTGTTGAGTAAAGTCAATAGGCTTAATATTTTATAAGTCAAAAACTATATCTGATTCTTAGGTAGATATTATCATTTCTCTTTAACTGTCCAAACATGGTAAAATCATCTCTCCCACCAAAGATATTGGAACCCAGTGATATTTTCCAGTTATCAGTCATCTCGTAAGAGATGCGGGGGCGTAGATGAAAATCCTGGTCACTGGGGCTGTAGAAGGCGAATAAAGAAAGTTCTATGTCCTGATGGTAAAGGAGTTGGGTCAAACGAAGTGTCAGGAGATGCATATAGTGGTCTCTCCTGGGTGATTGAGAGGGTGTGGAGGAACGGTAGTCAGCATAGTCCAATAGTTGGTTCAAGAAATACTGAGCACCCACGGTAAAGTCTGTCCAGAATTCCCTTTCATAACCAACCAGATATTTCATGGAAGAATTTTCAATCAGGGGATCATTGCCTGCTTGATCTTCTTTGGACAGATAATATCCCAATTCCAGATGGATAATTCCGCCCACAGCAGGGCCGCGAATACTGGCTCCGTAAACGTTTAGTCTTGGGTAAAAAAACCTCTGCCCCAAAGGTTCTTTAATCCCTGACGGCTGTTTATAATATCCCCAGAAACCATAGAGGGCTGTTTCATAGCTGCCAAAGAATCTGTTGAGTCTTATCGCGAACTCAGGACTTTCAGGGTTTCTATCAGGTCTTTGATAATAGAAGTGGGCATCTTCACCAACAAGCTTGTTGGTGAAGGGGTTGAAAAATGAGAGACGTTTGCCCCGGATAGGATTGTCCGGTTCGAAGAAGGGGATAAATATTATATCGAGATTAACCCACGGTGAGAAAAAGCTCGTTTTGAGTGCATCAGAGGGGACTTTTAAATACTGATCATCTCTTCCGATGAAAAAAGAGACCCAGTCTTTGGGAAAAAGGTCGTTAATAAAAACGAGGTCACCTGTTCCCCAGGTAATGATCTGCCTTCCCACCTTAACATCAAAAAAACTTAGAGGAGAGGTCTCAAGGTAGAATTCACGCAGCTCACCATCTGGCTCTTCATCAAAACCATCGACTAAAAAGTCTGCTTTAAAAAAGATTGAAGAGTTCCAATCAGCAAGTTTTGGAATTATTTCAGGGTAGTAAGTGAATTTTAACTGAAATCTGCTTTCAAGCAGGTCATAGTCTTCGTGCTCTGTTCTGCTGTCTCCACATCTCAATCCACCGGCAAGTTCCCAGAAGCCATGTAAACGGAAGGGAAGATTCCATGCTGAATCCTCCTCAGCCCATGCAGGTGGTATAAATGCTATTCCAACGATAGTTAAAAATAAAAAACAAGTTACTACTGTAACTTTTTGAATTTTACTCATCCATATTCTAAAATACAATCTCTCACACACTATTCCAGGATTCCATCTATTTGATCCACTTTACGGGTGGTTTTCTAAGATAGCGCTCAGCAAAAATGTTCTTTTTTAACCCCACATTATAGTCAATTTTTTTAAATTCTATTTCTGTGTAATGACCTCCTTTAAGGTCTTTCATGGTAGCTTTGGTAACAGTAGGTGTCCCCTCAATAATCTCTATCTTATTTGTGATCATTTCTTTATACAGCTCATTCCTTCTGTTATAGTATTCGACTTTAAGTGTGAGGAAGGTTTGTTTATCAGACCACACCAGACGATAGTTGAACTCAACCTCGTCTTTATCTTTAGGTGTGCTTTTAATTACATAGGCATTCTTGCCATTGATGGCTTCTTCTTTGATAAGAGTGTGTTCATCATCATTGAGGTGTCTTCCAGAGACATCTTCATAAGTGAAATCTGACCCCACATAACTTGACCGCTTGTCATTTGCGGATATCCTTTTAACCAGGTCAATTGCAGGAAGATAAAGCCAGCGATCATCATCACGGTCGATATGTTTCCAGACCATAAAGACAGTGCGGTTTACATCGGGAGGTTTGGTAAAATAGGCATAATAGTATTGTTCTCCTCCATCTTCTTTGTCCAGTCTAAGCATGGTAAAATCTCTAATCCTCTCTTTCCCCTCCTTATTAACTAAACGCATGAACACATGAGCTTTCCCATCGTTTTGTGCATAATAATAAGCATTGAGTGTCTTTCCCATGATAGAGTTTCCATCAAGTGGTTTTTGCTCAGCGAACAGTTTACAGGTAATAAAGAGTATCAAGAGCAAAGCCAATGATAGCAATCGTGTATGACGTTTTCGCATTTTTCCTCCTTTACGTTTGTATGATGTTTTTGTGTACCGTAAAAAATTTTTCAAGGATTCTTATTTAATCCTTAACCCCTGCTTTTTTTAGCAATATTTTTATGAGGCAAAAACCTGTAAAAACTGATTGAATAAGTCCAAAACAGACCAGTGCTGCCAGAAGATATCCATAGGGAGTTACAAATTTTCCGATGGTAAGTGAGATAAGAATTAAAAAAGCGATAGCAATCTTGAATGCCTCCTCAAGCGGAAGATATTTTGCTTTTGTCTCGTACAAGCTGTTTCCAAAGATAGAAATAATAGATGGCAAAAGGATCAGTGTTGCTATACCGCTTAAGGCAATGATAGCGGCGAGAAAAACACCTACTGTTTTATAAGGAATAAGCGGTGCCAGTAAAAGTGGTAGAAATGCCAGTGCAACAACGATGGCATTACGTGATATTGCGAGAGCTGGTTCGTCGAATGTTTCGTAAATAGTTTTTCGCCATCCTTTATCGGACGTATAGAACATACGGCTTCTGCCAATGAAATGGATAGCATAATCAATCGAGAGCCCCAGAGTTAAAGCTGATAGAACGGCTACAGGCATATCGTAGTTTTTCCCTATGAGTCCGATCGTACCATAGATGAGAAGGATACTGAAACTTAAAGGTATCATGGAAAGGATACCCCACTTAAAGGATCGGAAAAGGAAAATCATCATTAGAAAGACTACGGCAAAACTTCCCATCAATGATTTAAGCATACCTTGAACCATCTTTTCCTGCCAAACAACGTTAAGATAGGTGAGACCCGCCCAGTGAACTTGAATATCCTCGGGAAGGGGATTGTGAGCGATGAAGTTTTTCACTTTCTCCTCAAGTCCTGTCATATCCTGATTATCGCCTTTTTTCATTTGAATCCAGATATTGGCTTTCTTGTCATCATAGCTGATGTAACGGAACAAGTCCTGTGGATCACCAGAGTTTTGATAGAGGAAAAGATATTGAGCAATAGCTTCCTGTGTTTCAGGAAGGACATTGTAGTTTTCATTTTCGTCGTGGATCTCATAAGAGAGTTTTTTAATAATATCAACTACAGAGGAAGTTTTGCCTACAATGGGTGAAGATTCAATCTGTCGTTGCATCTTTTCTATATATTTCATCACATCAGGACTTTTCATCGCTCCTTCTTTTGAGCCTTCAAAGACGAGATATGTCATATAGGTTCCACCGAAGGTTTTGTTGAGTATCCTGTCTGCAATTCTTATGGGGTGATTTTCAGAAAACCACTTAACCGGATTGTCATTTACTACAATACGTGTTAACCCATAGGTGCTTAACAAAATGAATGCCAGTGCAATTGGAAGAATAACTTTTTGTCTGGTAATAGAAAAGGTGGCTAGTCGGTTTAAAAATCTGGTTAGTGGAGTGTGAGATTCTTCCTCTCTCCCGAAATTGTGAAGCTTTTCTTCGTTGAGTAACACCGCAAAAGCTGGAATCAGTGTCATAGTGAGTATCCAGGCAACAAACTTTCCAAAGCATATAAAAAGCCCAAAAACCTGAACAGGTGGGATAGGAGTCAACGCAAGGGAGGCAAACCCTGCCATGGTGGTCAATGTAGTATAGAGCATGGGTGACCAGAGATCATCTATTACCTTGATAATGGCTACTTTTTTATCTTTGTGCTTTTGGTAAACTTCACTGAAGTGGCTTAGCACGTGAACACTATCATCCACGCTGATGGGAATAAGAAAGATTGGTATCATGGAGCTCATGATGTGAACAGTATATCCCATTCCGATAAGTAATCCCATGGTCCAGATAATAGAAAAAAATGCTACCATCATAGCGGCAATAGAAAGAGAGATTTTACGGATAAAAAGATAAATAAGAAGCAGAACCAGGAAAGCCGAGATAGGAGAGGAAACGCCCATCTGCTTAAACATTTCAATGCCAAAAGTATCTTCTGCTACCGGCAGACCAGAAATAAAGTATTTTTCTGCCTTGAGAATATCATTCAAAATTAATTTGATTTCATTTGAAATGCGATAACTCTGGTCTTTCTTTTCAATTGGTATGTATAAACAAAGATCTTTCCCATCATGGGAGATAAGCTTATCTTTAAACAGCGGATTGACAAGCGCCCTTTTTTGTATTATGAGCGCTTGTTGTGGGTCTTCAATCATTCCCTTCTGTAGTCGATCAATGGAAAGCATGCCACCTCTTTCCTGAATGTCGTCTACTGTGGTAGGGCTTATTACATCCTTGATTACCACACCTTTGATATCAAGGATTTGATTAGTAGCATTAGCTATACGGTTGAGACTTTCCTTATTGAAAACACCGTAGGGATTATCAGGATTAGTAATACCTACTACAATGAGATCTTCTATACTGAATGTTTTTTTGACCTGATTGTGGTAACGTCTCACCCATTCCTTTTGGGAAAGCATGTTTTCTGGATCGGTATCAATTTTGATCTTGGGAATTTGTGAGAGGAATGCAAGGGTGATAAAAACCGAGATCCAGATGGTGGTTTTTGGGTAGTGAACTGAAAGTTTGATTAATCTTCTCATGATTTTTACTCTCATTCTCCGCGCACTTTGCGGTAAAAAGATTTTATTCTTTCACTCCCAATCTTCTTAAGATGGTTATCATTGGACACCATTTAGTGAAAGCAGATTGGAAGAGATTAAATCCTACAAATAGTGTGAAAAGATACCACCACTGACTTATAGTATATCCTAGGATGAGAGATAAAACAATGAAAGTTCCTGCAATTAATCTGAGCCACTCATTGAGTTTCATGGTTAAAGTCACCTCCGTTTAATTTTCTTAATTATTTGACAATAAATGTTGCCTTGTCAAGTCCAGTATTTCCATTAGCGGGATCGTAAGCATATACGATTAGTTCATAAACGCCCGTTTCTTCAATGGTGATAGGAGTGGTAAACTGGCTTGCTTTCCCACCATATTTCAGTGATAATTCACCTGCATACTTTCCATTCTTTTTCATTAATGCCTTTATCTTGTATTTATTAGCATCCCACAGCCCTCCTGGTGTAATCGGGCAGCCACACATCATAGTAACATTTGCTGTAACTGTTATAGTCTCAGGAATATCCTTGTAGATGGTGTGTGTTGGCGGGGTAAGTATGTCTATAACAAAACCAGGCAACTCCATCATCCAGGCATCGCCGCCAGTGATATGTTTTCCAGGGATGACCCACTGAGTGGCGGAAACCTTATTGGCGGACTGACGCTGAGCAAGAGGGCCGTAGGCGGTAACTTCTATAAGTGTTGGTTCATCAATATCGATTGTGGTAGTAAATCTGCTAGACTTCTCGTCGGAAATAGGCATTCCTCTAATGACAGGGGTTTTCATAATAGTACTCGTGTTTCCCGTGGTGCCTGTGGTAGTACCCTTAGCTAGTAATTTACCGGTATCCACATCTTCAATAGTAATCAGGGCACCACCCATACTGGTACCAACGAATTTAGCATCTTTACTCTTTACTCGAACGGTAATAGTAGTTGGAATTGCTAAGGCTGTAGCAGTTGCATATATAATAATTATAAATCCAAGTAGTAATGATCTTATTTGCATCGTCTGGCACCCTCCTTTCTCTGTGGTTTACCATTTAGGATTGTGAGAGGCTTTACAACCTGGCATAAATGTTTCGTCATCGATAGCTTCCCATTAAACCTATTTTTTGTAGTGCATCTTGTAATGAAAGATAATAAATATGTTCTCCATATTTCTCTTTCCAACCGGCTTTAGCAACTAAATCGCGCACTGGTCCTTTCATCCCGGCAAAAGCAAAAGTAATTCCCATCTCTTTATAATTTTTCATTATTTTATCTATAGTATTAATGGCTACTGCATCGATATCATTTACTCCAGACATATCGATTGCAATCCATCTTACCTCTGGTTTATCCAAAATACTTTCCCGAAGCCTGTCTTCGAGAAAGCTCATGTTGGCAAAGTACAAAGAGGCATCCACGCGCAGAATTAGCATTTCTGGATAAGTTTTAACCTCCGGAAATCGTTTGACATTCCGAAAAACATTCTCCTTCACCAGATAGCCTAACGCTGCCGTATGAGGGTGGGAGCTACGCCAGATAAAAACCAGCAGTGAGAAAGCCACTCCGATAAGAATCCCCTGTTCGATCCCAAGAGTTAAAGTTGCGACAAACGAGAGCACAAGTGTCCATCCATCAATCTGTTTCACCTTGAAATAATGCCTGGCTTCCTTTACATCAATCAATCCAAAAACCGCAACTATGATGATTGCAGCTAATACCGCTTTGGGAAGGTAAAAAAACAGGGGGGTAAAAAAAAGCAGTGTCATGATGATTAACAAGCCAGTAATGATCGAAGCAAGGGCTGTACGCGCTCCTGCCTGATAGTTAACGGCGGTACGAGAAAAGCCTCCTGTTACTGGATATGCGGAAAAGAAAGAACCAACCATATTGGCGAGACCCAATCCCTTTAGTTCCTGGTTTGAGTCGATATTGTAATTTTCTTTAGCAGCAATCAGTTTGCCGATTGAAATCGATTCCATAAATGCAACAAAAAAGATAGTCATCGCCGTTGGCAAAAGGACAACCATCGAGTTAAGGCTGAATGTGGGAACTGAAAAGCCAGGAAGTCCTTTTGGCACACTTCCTATAATTTCGACCCCAAGCTCATGTAAACGGAGTAAGTAGACACCCAGTGCACCTCCTGCCACCACTAAGATGGGAGCCGGGAAATGGGGTTTTTTCTTTCGAAATATAACAAGAACTGCAATGCTTGCTAATCCAATAGTTAGTGTGATTATATTTATCTCCCCGATTCGCTGTCCGGTTTCCAGCAGTACATTGAAGGCAGAATAGCCACCCATCAATTTAATACCAAGAAGATGTTTCAACTGACTCAACATGATCACAATTGCGGCAGCCGAGGTGAATCCATTGATGACTGCTTCAGATAGGAAGTTGACAAGGAATCCCATTCTAAAAAGGCCCATGGCAAATTGAATTACACCCACCATGAGTGAAAGTAATATGATGAGGGAGAGGTATTCCCCTGTTCCCGGTTTGCCCATTTTGGAAGCTCCCACAAACACCAGGAGAGATACCATCGCAACAGGACCTACCGCCAGCTGCCGGGATGAACCAAACATGGCATAAATAATCAATGGAACGGTGGAAGAGTATAACCCGATCACAGGAGGTAATCCGGCTAGCATTGCGTAGGCCATCGCCTGTGGAACCAGCATGATGGCAACGATTAAACCTGCTGACAGGTCACCGGTCAGATCACTTCGCTTATAGGTTTTAAACCATCCAAAGGCCGGGATGATTTTTTCGATCATCCTTTTAACACTCCTAAGGAAAATGTGTGTGTTCGTAAGGGAACAAGTTTTCTGGCTTAATTAGCGGAGCTTAGCTATTTTTCCGATGGTGGCTTTTGGGGTAATCTGAAGCAAGGGAACTGCCCTAAAAAACAGAGAATGCCGATGGCCTCTGTGATGTTTCTTCTTCCGCAGTGCGGGGAAGTAAAGCTACAGTCCAGATTTCTCAATCCACAATAGCAGGGTAATAATCCCCATAACAACGGGAATAACGACTACCCAGGGATTCACCTTCAGCAACTGTGGCCAGGTAAGCTCACCGAAATACCCTTTGCTCAAAATCTTTCTGTCTAACTCTGGATAGATCGCGGCAAACAGACCAGCTCCAATGAAAATACCGGTAACTCCTCCCAACAGCGCATCAAGATATCCCTGTCCGACAGCACCGGCTACCGTACCGGGGCAATAGCCAAGGATGCCAAATCCTACACCGAAGATCAGACCACCTATAACGGTAGAGCCAAAAGATCCCGGCTTAGGATGCAGTGCTACCAACCCCAGGCTCCTGAGCAGGTATATGTTCCGTTTCAAAGGAAAGTGGACAGGTTTGGGGTATAAACTAAGGGATGGTTTGAGGTATAATAGATACAAAGGAGGAAAGAGCTATGAAACCTAAAGACCATCAAAATCCTGAATCTGTGGTAAGGGAGATTAAGCGACAAACTCGCCGAAAGTTTTCAGCAGAGGAAAAGATTAGGATCATTCTGGAAGGGCTCAAAGGAGAAGAAAGTATTGCTACCATATGCCGCAGAGAAGGTATCGCACCAACCATGTATTACAAGTGGAGCAAAGCGTTTTTGGAGGCAGGCAAACGCCAATTGCAGGGGGATACGATCAGGGAGGCAAGCAGTAGTGAAGTAACAGATCTTCGCAAAGAGAATGAGCAATTAAAGCATCTGGTGGCAGAGGTCAGCTTGAAGAATCGAGTATTAAAAAAAAGCTTGAGTGGTTTGGAATAGAGGTTTTTAAGTACATGAGATACTCTCAGGCTGAAAAGATGGAGATTATCCGGTTAGTAGAAAACTCTGAAGTGAGTGTGAAAAGGACACTCAAGGAGCTTGGTATCAACCGGAGCACGTTTTACAAGTGGTATCAGCGGTATGTAGAGGATGGATACGACGGATTGGCGTATAAATACCAGCCACCCCGGCAGTTCTGGAATGCCATTCCCCCAGGGGAACGTGAGAAGGTAGTAGAGATTGCCCTTGAGTATCCTGAGAAATCTGCCCGGGAGCTGGCGTGGTACATTACCGATACTCAGGGGTATTACCTATCAGAGTCAAGCGTGTACAGGATATTAAGGGAACACGATTTAGTAGCCAGTCCAGTGTACACGGTAATGACCGCAGCGGATAAGTTTTTTGAACCGACGAAGGCTGTCAATGAACTGTGGCAAACGGATTTTACCTATTTGAAGGTAGTTGGATGGGGCTGGTACTATTTATCGACGGTGATGGATGACTATTCCCGGTACATTCTGGCATGGCGACTCTGTACCGGTATGTCGACCGATGAGGTGAAAGAAACTATTGAGGAGGCATTACAGTTTACCGGTGTACGCCATGTAAGAATCATAGAGCGTCCCCGGTTGCTCTCTGATAACGGTCCCTGCTATATTTCAAAAGCATTTGAGGAGTATTTAGATGTTGAAGGAATCAGCCACATTCGAGGCAAGCCGTATCATCCCATGACTCAGGGGAAGATAGAGCGGTACCATCGGTCAATGAAAAATATCATCCGGTTAGCCAACTATTATTTTCCCTCTGAACTAGAGGATCAGATACAGCTCTTTGTGAAATATTACAACGTTGAGCGCTACCACGAAGCCCTGGATAATGTGACACCCGCAGATGTGTATTATGGCAGAGACCAGGAGATAAAAGAGAGACGGGATCGTATAAGAAAAAAGACTATGCGGTTACGACGGACACAAAATTGTTCTTTGAGAATTGCGTGAAAAGTGATATATGAAAGATCTTACATTGCTAATAGTGTCTCTTAGTTTTTCATCAAATTTGTCCACAACCATTTGAAGACGTACAAATTTGGAACTCTCCAGACTTAAACTAAGTTCGATCTAATCATCCCCTTAGTTCCAAAATTACTCTTAATTTCCATCCCTTCCTGAACCAGCTCTAAGACTTGGTTTACATGGAAAGGCTTATTGACTACTAAATCTACTCCTCTTTCCTTCAATTCAGAATTTCCCAGTTGTATTTCCCATCCAGTAATAAGTGCTACCGGTGTATTTCTGTTTATCTTCTTTGTTTCCTCTGCTACCTGCCAGCCAGACATCCCCGGCATGCCCAGATCGGTAAAAACAAGATCAAAATCTTTCTTCTTAAACATCTTTATCCCTTCACTACCACGGGAAGCAGTTTCAACCTCATAGCCACCGTCAGTTAAAATGTCTTTGAGAAGCTCACGTACTCCTTCCTCATCTTCAACAACAAGAATTTTTGCTTTTTCCCGTTCCCTTGGCAGGGGTTTTACCTCCACTTCACTTATTTTTCCAGATATTACAGGAAGCTTTATGGTAAATATAGTCCCTTTACCTTCTACACTTTCTGTCTTAATAATTCCTCGATGACGATTTATAATCCCATAGGAGACACTCATCCCTAATCCAGTTGACTGAGGACCTTTAGTTGTGAAGAAGGGGTCAAAGATCCTGTCTCTTATGGCTTTAGGAATACCAGTACCTGTATCCTCTAATTTAACAAAAACATTCCTGCCCTTCTTGAAAGTCTTAATCTTAATTTGACCACCCTGAGGCATGGCATCAAGGGCATTGTTTATAAAGTTGGTGAATACCTCCCTCAACTCCGAGGCACTTCCTGCTATGGAAGGAAGAGAAGAAAGCTCTTTTATAATTTTTATTTTTATTCCTTTCGACTCAGTATCATCCTTCCATCTCATCCGGGTAAATTCCAGGGCATGGCCTATCAACTCATTAATATCTACTTGAGTAAAGTTTTTATCATCAGCTCTTCTTCGGGAGAACTCCTGAATTCTTCTAACAGTTTCTGTACCATCAAGTGAGGCCTTCTCTATAATTTCTAAACCTTTCTTTAAATCATGAACTGATTTTCTGCTTTCCCGTTTTCCTGATGGAGGTTCAATCTTCATTTTCAACAACTGGACCCTGCCCAGTATGGCGGCAAGCACATTGTTAAAGTCATGGGCTACCCCTCCAGCCAGCTCTCCCAGTGATTTTAGCTTCTCTGCCTGAAGCATCATACTCTCAACCCTCTTCTTTTCCGTAACATCTCTGGTAAAAACCACACCTCCTATGACGTTCCCATCTTTGTCTCTAAGGAGAGATCTATTAGATTCTATAAATATACGCTGACCATCCTTTCTTTGCCAGATTCCTTCATCGTCAATGATTATCCCTTCACTAAAAAGCTTTTTAATAGTTTCCAATGCCTTTGAGCGAAGCTTTTTGTCTGCGGGAGCCAAAAGAGAACTGTGTTTTCCTATAAGCTCATCCCTTGAATAGCCAACCATCTTTTCTATGGCATTATTAACCATGGTTATATTTCCCTGAGGATCAGTAACCAGGATAGCATCAGCAGAGGTCTTAAATAGATTTTCTAAAAATTCCTTATCCTCTCCGGTCTTTATTTCAACTTTTTTCCTTTCTGTGATATCTCGTATTATACCAACTGCTCCAGTCCTCTCTCCTTCTTTGTTGCAGAAGTAAATCATATTATCTTCAACAGGGACCACCTTATTGTCTTTGCGAATATGGTAGCTCTCCACATTGGATACCTTTCCTTCTTCAATTAACCTGGATAACCAGGTTCTCGTACTGTTAAAAAAATCCTCATTTATCTCTACCAATTCTCCTGTAGTAGACTCATATGTCCCCTCTTTTAGTGGTGAAAATTCAGCCGTATGCTTTCCCAGTATCTCTTCCTTTGCATAACCAATCATATTCAAAAATGATTTGTTAACCCTGGTAATATACCCTTTATTATCAGTAGTCATAATTGGATCCAATGAACTTTCTATCACATTGTCCAGAAAATCTCTTGTTTCCTTTAACTCTTCTTCCATCTCTTTTCTTTCAGCTATATCCCTTATGGCTAACTGAACCAGATTCCTTCCCTGATATCTAATATCTGATACTTTTATCTCCCCAAGTCTCTTATTACCATCTTTTCCTGAAAGCGTAATCTCACCCGCATTCTCTTTTATTACCTTTCTAATAAACTCCTCAAAAGGAAGTATCTCCTTTTTTTTATGCTCCAGCGAAAACAAATCAAGAACCTGATTCATTCTGAGCAATTCTTTATTCGTATATCCCAACCAGTTTTCTGTCTGTTTATTACAATCAATTATTTTCCCCGACAGGGGGTCTATGATCAACAGTGCATCTCTTGCCCCCTCAAAGGTTGCCCTGAATTTCTCTTCCGATTCCTTTAACTTTAGGTAGGAAATAGTATTGGTAAAGATAGAGGTCGCAAAAGCAGAAAATATAGACATTACCCTCATATTATCATCACTGAAGGCATTGGTTTGGGAACTGCTGAGATTGATTACACCCAGTACCTGCTGCTGAGAAATAAAAGGACAGCATAAAAGTGAACCAATAAGAGGACGTGTTTTCTTGCCGTGATCAAAACGCTTGTCATTCTTTACATCATTAATGAGAATGGGTTTACCTTCAAGAGCCACCTTCCCGGCAATCCCTTTCCCAAGAGAGAAAAAAACATCTGAATCTTCCAACTTTCCAAAGTATCTGCTTGATTTATCTTTACTCCCCTTAGCAACTTTGAGGATCAACTTATTTGATTCTGAATTCTTGAGCATAAGAGAGCAGTTTTCGGCATTAGTTTCTTCTATGATAATTTCAGCCAGCTTATGGCAAAATAGTTCGAGGTCGAAAGTACAACTGATAATATCTCCAACACTCCTTAAGAGAGAGAGCTCTTTTACTTTCCTTTCAAAGCGTAAATTGGTTTTTTCCAGAGTTCTTGCGTAGAGATCACGTTCTTCCTTCAATCTCTTATTTTCATCCATAATATTTTTTCTTTCCTGACTCATAGCTTATTTCACCTGTCTGGTGCCTGAACGAAAACCTGTTCTTGTCTTTTATTAGAAATTCGATGCACGAAACAAAATAAATAATTGAGGAATTTAAGAATTTAGGAATTGCGAATTGAGAAAATTCCTAAATCCCTCAATTCCTGAATCCCTAAATTTTTAATGCTTTGTTTCGGTATTCGGATTTTTGACCGAAATAATGGTGTTTTCGGTCAAGCACTATTTAATAGAACTTATGAATGCTTTTACCTTGTCTTCCTCATTCTTAAGTTCAGTAATCATTTGATCTATCTCCTTTTCGTCAATACAAAGTTCCTCTCGAGCCGCTTTCTGAAAAGGAGGGATCGTTTTATTTCCACTGCTCCCAATATCGGCTCTCCTGCAAACAATATTAGCAAGATGTATAACAGAAGTTATATGAATATCTTCCTGTTCTACTTCCTTTACCTTATGATGGTATCCAACAGAGTTGGCAAGAGACGGAGGCAATTTCCATTTATTGCATAACCAATTACCCACATCTGCGTGTGTAAAACCAAGTGTCTTCTCCTCGATATCCACAAGGGCGATTCCATTCTCTTGCGCTTTTTCGAGTATCGTTTCATATTCTTTAGAAAAGAAATTTACCAAAACTAACTTGCCTATATCATGAAGTAGAGAAGCAGTGAAGGCGGTTTCTTCATCGAGCTTCCCTGACCTTTTGCAGATGATTCTAGCAGCGAGCGAACAACCCACGGAGTGTTTCCAAAACTCATCCTGCATGAGGTAAGTTGTTTTGTTTGTCACTTTCACAGCATCAAATACCGTAATCCCAAGGGATAAACTTTTTACCTGCTCAAAACCCAGAACAACTACAGCATGTTGGATAGTTGAAATTTCTCTTGAGAGACCGTAATAGGCTGAATTGGCCACCTTCAGCAATCTGGAAGAAATCGCTTGATCATAGGAGATTAAATCGCTCAAATTCTTTGCCGTAGTTTTTTCATCCTGAGCCAAGAATACTACCTTCTGGATCATTTCAGGCAAAGTGGGAAGATTATCAACCTCATTGCATATAAATTGCTTAACTTTATCCTGGTCCATAAAAAGCATACTATTTAGAGAGAAGTTTATTTGCTCCACTAATTAATCACAAAACATTTGATTCTTTCAATATATCTGAAGCAATTTCATAAACAGACATAGCAACTTCGCTTCCTGTCTCGTTGAGCAAAAGAGGGTTTGTTAATATAATAGATTTTTCAACCAGTGTATCAAAAGGAACAGGTTTTAATACATCAACATTGACATCCAGATACTTATCTGAAACTACCCTGATAATATCCCCAACCTTTATATCCTCTTCGGATTTCGCCATATTTACTATAAGCTTTATTTTAAAATTATCTATTTCCTGATTCATGACGGAGGCGCTTTCTCCATCAATTTTACCAACTGCTGCAATCAACTCGACAACAGAGTTGATTTTTTCCTCACTTCCAGGATCAATCGATTTTTTAATCAAATTTAATATTTGATCATTTTTCGAAAACAACTGGCTTAATCTGCGATAAAGAGCACTTTTTATAAATCCATAGGCATTCTGAACTGAGGTTGGGAAAGGAGATACAACTACTATTTTCCCCTCTGTATAAATGAAAAAGTCCAAGATGTTAAACGAGGAGCCTGCACCTAAATCTAAAAGGATATAGTCTGCGTCTAATTTTTTTAAATTTCTCAAAATCCTTGCTTCCTGACTATATTTGGGGTTAGCAAGATAGAGAATATCATCACCGCCGCTTATCAGTTTCAAATTATCAATGGGTGTTTCAATACACACCTCGTTTAAGTTATCAATTCTTCTTTTAAGAAAATCGTTTAATGTATGCTCTGGATATCTAATTCCTAAAAGGGTATGCAGGTTTGCTCCACCCAGATCAGCATCAATGATAATGACTTTTTTACCCATCTTTGCCAGTCTACTTCCCAAAGCTAGGGTGACAAAGCTCTTCCCTGTCCCTCCTTTTCCACCACCAATTGACCACATCTTCTTCGTGATGGGAGCCTCCTTTTCTTCTTCCGGAAGGTCATTTTGTGCTACAGTTTCTTTAATCTGTAAAGTCATATTCTTCTCACGGTTTAAGGTTGAACTGATAGATTATCCCATAAATTCCAGATGAGATTTTTATCTCCTGTGCCTAAAGATAAATATTTCTCAAGAACATCTTTATCTTTCTCATCCAGGTTATAAAACTTAATTCCCAGATATAAGAAGTTCATATTTCTCTTTTTAACCCTTTTGTGCCACCTGACGATACCCGAAAAACTCATTTTATGTACCCCATCAGGCAAATTAAATTCTACCGCCATTTCTATGTTGGTATATGTGAGGAGTGAATCACTTATATTTAAAAAGTCGTCCCTGATTTCCAAAGATACTCCACTAAAAGAGATATCCTGAATAAATCCCTGGAAGCTGCTTTTCCCTTTAAAGCTCTTTTCAAAAAATGTACAGGTAACCACAGCAGGAACACTGTGTCGCTGATGGTCTCTCTTTTCTATCTTCATTTTTTCATCATTATTAAAATCTTCCATAACCATTCTCTCTTCTTTAAATGTTAAAAGGAATAACGTTATCTTCCGTTTCGACTATTTTACTCTCAAAAACTTTTTTAAGGGCCTTTACAACTTCCGGATGAAATTGTTTTCCAGACTCATTCTCGATTTCCTCCAAAGCCTTTGCTGGATACTTCATACCCTTTTTAAATCGGTACTACTTACGAAAATCTTTATAATTTTTATGCTTTTTCTTTTATCATTATAGATTTTTGTTGAAAATATAGATGGATTAGCGTAAATCATAAGAGATTCAGACTCTTTTATATAAAGAGTTTCGTTTGACATAAAACGATTATGGTAGTATAGGTTTTTATATTCATTAACCAATTACTTAAGGAGAGAGATTATGGTAAGAAAGATTATTAAAACAGATTTAATCATATGGAGTATATTTTCTTTGACTTTGAGTGGGTGTGCCAGCCTTATGGAACCACAGGCAAAGGTAACAAGTGGAGGGGGTCCAGGTATTCAACAGGCACAGCAAGAGGCATACAATGGTCCCAAAGCTCGTATTGCTGTTTCAAGATTTACCGACAGGACTGCTAAAGGCTGGTGGACCGGACAAATTGGGGACGGTATGGCAGAGATGCTTACCACTTCTCTTTTTAACACCAATCGATTTATTGTGCTGGAGAGACAGACCCTAAAGGATGTAATGGCAGAACAGGATCTGGGAGCATCAGGACGTATCAAGAAAGAAACGGCAGCCCCTATAGGTCAGATTGAAGGTGCTGAACTTCTGGTAACAGGAGCCGTTACTGAATTTGAACCAGGATCTTCTGGGATTGGCGGAGGGATAGGAGGAGGATCGAGCAGCATCATTGGAGGCATTCTGGGAGGCATCAAAAGATCCCACATTGCCATTGACATAAGAGTTATTGATACCAGGACTTCAAGAATTCTAGCTGCCACCACCGTGGAAGGTAAGGCTACTGACATCGGTGGACTTGGTGGATTAGCCGGTGGCCACCTTGGTGGCGGATTGGGAGGATGGCATAAGCAGCCTATAGAAAAAGCATTAAGAATAGCTATAGGAGCAGCCGTAGATTTTATTGCTTCACAAACCCCTGCTCAGTATTATCACTACACAAACTAACTTAACCGTTTAGGAATTTCTTCTTTCAACAGATGCAGTTGCGAAAGGTTGTGCTCAAGGCAACAATCAAAAAGATTCTGGATACTGGTTGCTAGATGCTGGATAAATACAAATCGGAATATGTATCCAGTACAAGTGGAAAATCTCATTCCTCGCAATGACAGTCTTTCAACTATCACACTGACAACGAGGAATCCTGTTCCTCGCAATGACAGTTAGTTATTTATATGAGCATAGAAAATTAAGATACGGGACACTAGCATCTTGTGTATCCGGTTGTTATTAAGTTTTCTAACCATAAAAGGTACCAAACCATGAGATTACTTTTTCTTATATCATTTTTAATTCTGGCACTCTGCATTCCATACACCCTTTTACTAGCTGGAGAAAATCATCCAGCAAAAGAAGTTCTCAGAGACACCCTGGAAGGATGGAAAGGAACACGCCCTTACTGGGAACACCCCGACTATATCTACCCTTATCCCCATCACTATCCTTATCCCAACTACCCTTACTACCCTTATCCTCCCCCACCTTATCAGCGATATGAGGAGTCAAGGAAGTCACCATATGACTCTCTTTCAGTGAAACAGGCTGGTAGAATCTCAATAGTAGTACAACCCCTTGATGCAAAAGTTTTTGTCGATGGCTACCAGCTAAAACAGAAAGACGATCTAACCTATGAGATAGGACTTTTGACAGGATTACACAGGGTGGAAGTTAAAAAAGAAGGATATAAACCTCACTCCATAGAGGTATTAGTTGAAGCAGGCAAAACAGTTTCTCTCGCAATTGAATTAAAGAAAGGGAAGGTTAAGTAGTTGATATATCTTTTCTATTGCCCTGTCTGTGGCTGTTCCCGGCTTATGAAAAAATCTTTGTGCAAATGATCGCCGAATTTCACTTTTTTCATGAGGATGTTCCAATCCGTGTTGAATAGCCTTTCTCAAACTATCCATGTCATTGACAATTACTCCTGTATCTCTTCCCCAATCTTCCAGGTCTGAGGTCTTTAACCCCCGCCCAAGCTCTTTCTTCTTATGGAATCGAATAAGGCGAGGAACATCATAGAGCACAATGGGCCTGTCCACTAAGCAAAATTCATTAATTACTGAACTAATATCACTTACCAGAAGATCACTAATAAACAGATAGGGAATAATATTATAATCTTCAATTATCCTTACATTAGATTTTTCAAATTTAGCAAGCTTCTGTTTCCAGTCCTCCGACTTACGCCTCCACTGCTTGTAGGCTCTATCATGGAGCTTAATAAGAAAATTGACCTCCATATCAGCAATAGTATTTATAATCTGCTCTCCTACCATTTGAAGGGAAGAACTGGTTATGCTTGGACGTGTGGGTGCATAAATAACAGTAGGCAAGTGGTTATCAATCCTTAAAGCCTTTTTGATTTTTTCTCTGTCCAAACTTTCGTTAACCAGCGGGTCAACCTTGGGCATACCTATCATCTCGAACCTTTCGTCATCTTCAGCAAGTCCCCAAGTTTCCATAAACTTCCTCTTCATATACTCCCCGGCAAGGAATAATCTATCATATTCCAGTGCCTTCTTATGTACTGCCCTGTTTTTCAAAGATACTCCATGGAAAATCTGTACTCTTATATCAGCATTTTTGCGCTCATAAAAGAAGCTGGGACAGATACACATGTCATAGTGACGAAGGTAAGTTAAAGTCTTATAGATGATTTTTTCATCATTAAGACCAATAGTATTATAGAGTTCCTTCACTTTATGATTAGCAGTAAACCAGAGTTCAATCCGCTCATCACGTTTAAGCCGTTCGTGAATGGGTTTAAACATCGCATAATTCATAGGACTCGAAGCACAAAAGAGGATTTTTTTTGCCATTATAAATCTGCCCGAATTAAACTTAACAATTTCTATCTACAATCCTGGGATAGACAACTTCCTTTGCCTTCTCATAATCTTCTGCAAAATCAATCTCAATCCAGGGAAGATTACCGATGTCTACTGCATACAAGTGATGGTATGAGGCAATCTGCTGAAAGGCAAAGGGGACCCACTTATTTACAAGCCCTTTAGAAATGAGCTCATCCACCTTTTCGAAGAGAACCTTTGCTCCAGCAGGAGAAAACTTGACAATTCCAAGATTCTCTCCATCCGCCTGGTGGGTGGGCATCTCTTTACCAATATCGATCACTCTATCCGAATTAACCTTTACCTTCATCTCTTCATCACCCATATCGCCCTGCTTACCCATAGTCAAGGCATCTGGGCGTTTAGATTCTAATAATTTCCCCAATATTAAAGGATGGAAGAGAACATCAGAATTGAGGACAACAAAACCATCGTGAGTTTCCCCCTTTGCCAACCAGAGCGAATAGATACTGTTTGTCTCAGCAAAACGATGGTTTGTGATGTAGTGTATCTTATCCCCACATGCCGCCCTGATCTTATCTTCACAAAAGCCCGTAACAATAACAATTTCATCCAAACCATAGTGGTAAAGAGAGGCTATCTGATGTTCTATGATGGATCTATCACCAACTTTCAAAAGACACTTTGGAAGATTCTCAGTTAAAGAAAGCATCCTCTTGCTTTCCCCAGCTGCTAAAATAATTGCTTTCACAAAACCTCACCACTACTAATACAAAGATTACAACTTTATGTCTCTAATCTTGTCATTCCCACGGAAGCGGGAATCCAGAAGCAGTTGTTACAATTATCCCGGACTTGATACGGGGCAGGAATGACAGGGATCTGAATAGTTACGAATTTTTCAGCCAAAAGTTCTTCATTAAAATGTGCACAGATATTCTTCGTTTAAATAATATGTTAGAGGGAAATGGTTGTCAATAACTTTTGGTGCGCCTGCGGCTAAGGCAGCAGTTCCGCAACTTAAAATAATTTCTATAAAACTTCCTTCAAAACCAAT
>CAZOKO010000044.1:0-20549 GCA_964580455.1 uncultured Thermodesulfobacteriota bacterium
TCTGCATTTATTACACCCCCGGATAACTCAGTCGCTTATGCCAGAATTTCAGTTTGATAACCCTTTTTTGATTTCTCATCCATCTTATCCTTTACCCACAGGATATTCTGTGGTATATAGGAAGTGAGTAAAACAGACGGGGGGTTTAAAGTGATGAGAAAAGTAATACCACCATGCTTGACTATTGATGTTGTTAAGTACTGCTGCTGTTTATGCTGAAGTAACAAGAAAGACTATATCTAATCCAGATGGAACCACCAAGTAAACTTGAGTCTGATAAGAGTTATCCAATAGAAAAGAAGGATGAAAAATAAAGTATGGTCATTGAACGGGAATGAATAAACATCATTTGAGGGGAAATTATTATGGTTATGAGAAAAAAAAATGATACATCTGGTAAAAAAATAATGCGCTCCTTTTTCCTTGATAAAAAGCAATTGGAAAGACTTAACAGGTTATCAGCAACAACCCGAGTTCCTATGGCAGTGTATATAAGGGACGGGCTGGAGCTTGTACTGAATAAGCATGAAAAAAAGTTAAAAAATAAAAACGTGAGATTATAGGATCAAAACTACCATCTCACTTTGCCGATCAGGTTAAACGGCAGAGTTGCGTTGCAACATAGTTTTTAGAAAAGGTAATAAAAAACATGGGCGATTACACAGAGAAATAATAGAGTGGAAAACAGAAGAAGCTTCAGTCGATTTGACACGCAGCTGAAGGCTAAATATTTTTTAAAAGAGCGAAAAGAAAGCTGGGAAAAATGTACTGTCATTGATATCAGTCGTAAGGGGATGGGTATTGTTTTTGTAACCCGGGAGAAGATCAATGTTGGTTCAACCATCCTTTTAGAAATAGCTGTTCCTGAAGAATTAAAGGCTATTCACGCTATAGGGATATTAAGGTGGATCAGACAAAAGGGGAAGGATTTTATCGGTGGTGTTGAGTCAACTAAGATATTAGATGATGTTAAACTGTATTACAGTCCTTTAGAAAAGTGAACGTAACCACCCAAGTTCATTTTAGGCAGGATTCACGAGATAATAAATCAAGTGGTTTCTTTGATAACCCTTTTTTGATTTCTCATCCATCTTATCCTTTACCCACAGGATATTCTGTGGTATATAGGAAGTGAGTAAAACAGACGGGGGGTTTAAAGTGATGAGAAAAGTAATACCACCATGCTTGACTATTGATGTTGTTAAGTACTGCTGCTGTTTATGCTGAAGTAACAAGAAAGACTATATCTAATCCAGATGGAACCACCAAGTAAACTTGAGTCTGATAAGAGTTATCCAATAGAAAAGAAGGATGAAAAATAAAGTATGGTCATTGAACGGGAATGAATAAACATCATTTGAGGGGAAATTATTATGGTTATGAGAAAAAAAAATGATACATCTGGTAAAAAAATAATGCGCTCCTTTTTCCTTGATAAAAAGCAATTGGAAAGACTTAACAGGTTATCAGCAACAACCCGAGTTCCTATGGCAGTGTATATAAGGGACGGGCTGGAGCTTGTACTGAATAAGCATGAAAAAAAGTTAAAAAATAAAAACGTGAGATTATAGGATCAAAACTACCATCTCACTTTGCCGATCAGGTTAAACGGCAGAGTTGCGTTGCAACATAGTTTTTAGAAAAGGTAATAAAAAACATGGGCGATTACACAGAGAAATAATAGAGTGGAAAACAGAAGAAGCTTCAGTCGATTTGACACGCAGCTGAAGGCTAAATATTTTTTAAAAGAGCGAAAAGAAAGCTGGGAAAAATGTACTGTCATTGATATCAGTCGTAAGGGGATGGGTATTGTTTTTGTAACCCGGGAGAAGATCAATGTTGGTTCAACCATCCTTTTAGAAATAGCTGTTCCTGAAGAATTAAAGGCTATTCACGCTATAGGGATATTAAGGTGGATCAGACAAAAGGGGAAGGATTTTATCGGTGGTGTTGAGTCAACTAAGATATTAGATGATGTTAAACTGTATTACAGTCCTTTAGAAAAGTGAACGTAACCACCCAAGTTCATTTTAGGCAGGATTCACGAGATAAACAAGATTATTTTCCCTGGCACGCCTGGAGGGATTCGAACCCCCGACCTACGGATTAGAAGTCCGTTGCTCTATCCAACTGAGCTACAGGCGCACCGTAATGTTTTCACGTTGTAAAATCTGAGTGTATCTCAGAGCTTACCATCACTGGTAAAGACAGGGTATTTTATACAACTTCTGAGAACCTTCGTCAAGTCACTATTGGAACTTAGCTTGAGTTTCTCGCGGGGTCCAACCTGCCCTCTTCCTCAGACACGCAATTTCCCTATACGTCCCATATGAAGGCAATCTCTTGTTGATTTGAATGGATTTATGCCGTAATATTGCGATTTTATTTAATAATACTTCAGGTAGCATCTGTATATTTATTTGTTGATTAACTTATTTTGCTCAATTATAAAAATAAAGCTTGCTTTTTATAGCTATATTTGTTATAATTATCGTTATCGCATCACTCCTTTGCGTAAGGGAAGGACGATACCTTAAAAATATGAAAGAACGGATATCGTCTTTCTCTTTTTTACTACCTTTTAGCTAAAAAATTAGATGGTTTGTCTTTTCATTTTTTGGAGAGACGGTAGCTTCTTGAGATTCCCCTCCTTTCTGGCTATCGTCTCTTTTCTTATTTGCAGAAAGTATGAAGTGGACTGTTGGCCGTGGACTTTTTCCCCTTCGTGCTTGCAAGGTTTGTGGTAGCAATAGTTAATAATTAAGATGTGACCCCTTTATTTTCTTGATTTTTAAGGTTGCTGTAGTATAGTTGCTGAGAAAAAATGAAGTCTCACATATTATTTATGATATCCACTATAGAATGAATGCTGCAGCCATCATACCTTCCCGCTATTTCTCTACCAGATTGGAAGGAAAACCACTGATAGATATTGCTGGTAAACCCATGGTTCAAAGGGTCTATGAGTCAGCTCAAAAGGCTCAATTGATTGACCAGGTAGTTGTGGCAACTGATGACAGAAGGATTTTAGAAACCGTAATCGGTTTTGGTGGTAAGGCTGAACTTACATCCACTAATCATTTAAGTGGGACAGACCGAATAGCAGAAGTTGTTGATCGACTTTCCTGTGATATTGTGGTCAATCTCCAGGGGGATGAACCCCTTATGGAGTCTCGGTTGATTGATGAAGTAGTAAGGCTGGTCATGGATAACGCTGAAGTTTATATGGCATCGGCAAAATCACCGATAAGGCAGGTGGAAGAGCTTACAGATCCCAATGTAGTAAAGGTGGTATCAGACTGTGATGGTTATGCCTTATATTTTTCCCGTTCTCCCATACCGTACTGCCCAACTGGAAGTGAAGATTTACTTGCTCCCATAGGTTTTAAACACATTGGACTCTATGTTTACAAAAAAGATTTTCTAATGAAATTTGTCGCATTAGGCCCTTCACCTCTGGAAAAACAGGAAAGGCTTGAGCAGCTGAGGGCACTTGAAAATGGCTATCGAATCAAACTGGTTTATACTGAGTATGATTCAATAGGAGTAGATACGCCGGAAGATGTAAAGCGGGTAATTAAAAAGGTTGAGGAGCGCAAGGATTGATAGATAATCATTAAACATAGGCTGAGAGTAATTTTAACATGAAATCAAAATTAATTTTCGTCACAGGTGGTGTGCTTTCTTCCCTGGGAAAGGGGCTGGCATCAGCCTCGATTGGTGCCCTCCTTGAAGCCAGGGGATTAAAAATCACGCTTCAGAAGCTGGATCCATACATCAACGTCGATCCGGGGACGATGAACCCTTTTCAGCATGGTGAGGTTTTTGTGACAGATGACGGTGCGGAAACAGACCTGGATCTTGGGCACTACGAAAGATTTACTGCCGCCAGACTGGGGAAGAAGAATAATTTCACCACAGGACAAATCTACGATGCAGTGATATCCAAAGAAAGAAGGGGAGATTACCTTGGAGGAACTGTGCAGGTCATTCCCCACATCACAGATGAAATCAAAAAGAATATTTTAGGGGCTGCAGATGGTGTAGATGTAGTCATCATTGAGATTGGAGGAACGGTAGGGGATATTGAATCTCTTCCTTTCCTGGAAGCGATAAGACAGCTAAAAGGTGATTTGGGAAAGGAGAATGTACTCTATGTTCATGTTACTCTTGTTCCCTTTGTCAATACAGCGGGTCAGCTGAAGACCAAGCCCACTCAGCACAGCGTAAGAGAACTGCGAGAAATAGGAATACAACCGGATATCCTATTGTGCAGGACAGATCGCTTTCTCTCTGATGAAATAAAAACTAAAATCGCCCTCTTTTGTAATATTGAGAAGGATGCAGTTATTACTGCAAAAGATGTGGAAACTATTTATGAGGTGCCGATTCTCTTTCATAAAGAAGGGTTAGATGAAAAGATAGTTGAAAAGCTCAATATTTGGACAAGATCACCCCGCTTAGATACCTGGCGGAGAATCGTAAAAAAATTGAAAGAGCCCAAGTTCTCTACTACCATTGCTATTGTGGGAAAATATGTTGATTTGGAGGATTCTTACAAGAGTTTAAATGAGGCCTTATTTCACGGTGGTCTTGCCAATGAAACACGGGTTAATCTGAAATTTGTTGATTCAGAAAAGATTGAAAATGAAGGTTTGGGTAATACCTTTCGTGATGTGGATGGGATCCTCATTCCAGGAGGTTTTGGTAACAGAGGGATTGAAGGTAAAATAAAAGCGATCAGATACAGCAGAGAGAATAAAATTCCATTTTTGGGCATTTGTCTTGGCATGCAGCTGGCTGTAATAGAATTTGCCAGGAATGTTTGTAAGCTTAAAGGAGCTCACAGCACAGAATTTGATTCCCGCACCCCATATCCCGTCATCTATCTATTAAAAGAATGGACTGACTATAAAAATCAAACAATCCAGAAGAGGGATGAAGGCACTGCCAAAGGGGGTACAATGAGGTTGGGGGCATACCCCTGCAAATTGAAGAAAAAAACTAAAGCATATGAAGCCTATAAAAAACTGGAGGTTTCAGAAAGACACAGGCACCGCTATGAGTTTAATAACCACTTTAGAGGAGAATTTACAAAGGCAGGTTTAGAATTGAGTGGTACCTCCCCTAATGGTGAACTAGTAGAAGTTGTTGAAATTGCCTCACACCCCTGGTTTTTGGCCTGTCAATTTCATCCCGAATTTAAATCACGCCCTATGAGTCCTCATCCCTTCTTTAAAAATTTCATTAAAGCAACCCTATAGTTATAGCCCACATGATAAAAAAAGCTTGTTTCTATATTCTTTAAGAATATTCTTTTGGAGCATTAAGGAAGCATATTGACATATTGACAATAAGGAGCTATAAGATTAGATTCTTATAAATTAGTCAGGATTTTTCAGCTTGCTATCTCTCTTTTTTTATTGATATAATAGTTACGAAAGGGTAATCATTGACTAGGGAAATTATAATAAAAAATGTGCCTGTAGGAGGCAATAACCCTTTAGTATTGATAGCTGGTCCTTGTGTTATTGAAGGATTGGACATTACTTTTGATATTGCCAGTACTCTGAAAGAGATTACAGCTTCTCTATCCATCCCTTATATATTCAAATCCTCCTATGATAAGGCTAATAGAAGTTCTCTCAGTTCATATAGAGGACCTGGCTTAGAGAAGGGTCTTGAGGTTCTTCAGGAGGTAAAGAAGAAGCTCGATATTCCTGTTCTATCGGATGTCCATCGTTTTGAAGAAATAGAGTCTGCGGCGGAGGTTTTGGATGTCCTTCAAATTCCTGCCTTTCTTTCCCGACAAACTGATTTTATTATCAAGGTAGCTGAAGCAGGCAGGTCGGTTAATATTAAGAAAGGACAGTTCATGTCTCCCTATGAAGTAAAGAACGTAATTGACAAAGTGATTTCAACTGGCAACCAGAATGTGTTTGTTACTGAAAGGGGCTTTTCCTTTGGCTACAATAATCTGATTGCAGATATGCGTTCATTAGTGATTATGCGAGACCTCGGCTATCCCGTAGTGTTTGATGCTACGCACAGTGTACAGCTCCCAGGAGGATTAGGAACTGCCTCAGGTGGACAGCGACAATTTGTATCCTATCTTTCCCGTGCGGCTACTGCAGTCGGGATCGATGCGCTTTTTATGGAAGTTCATTTACAACCTGATAGTGCTTTATGTGATGCATCGAACATGCTGGATTTAAATTCATTACCGTTTTTGCTTAAACAGATAAAATCAATTGATAAGATAGTTAAAGGGAAAACCTGAACTTAGCTTACGTAATTAGGATGGCAGTCTAAAGACTCATTGGTATTCTCCACATGCACGATCTTTTAAACGCTGGAGTGGTATGAAAAAGTTGGATCAAGAAAGGCTTAAACTTATTAAACTCCTGATTCTTGATGTTGATGGGGTACTGACCGACGGTAAAATCATATATAACGATAGAGGTGAAGAAATTAAGGCTTTCGACGTAAAAGACGGTCATGGAATTAAGCTTCTGATGCGCTCTGGAATAGAGATAGCTCTTATCACTGGCAGGGAATCGGAGGTTGTTTTGCATCGAGCTCGGGATTTAGGTATTGAGCAAGTCTATCAAAAGGTGACCAACAAGATGGAGGTTTACGAAAAAATCCTCAACGATAAAAAGCTGGAAGGTGAAAATGTTGGGTTTGTAGGTGATGATCTTGTCGATATCCCGGTGCTTAAGAGGGTTGGTTTCTCCGCTGCCGTATTGGATGCAGTTTCGGAGGTAAAGGAAATAGCTGATTACATTGCCAGCAAAAAAGGGGGGGGGGGGGCGGGGAGGGAAATTTGCGAACTCTTATTAAAAGCCCAAAATAAATGGAAGGGGGTAACTGAGAGGTACCAGTAAAATTGATATCAAGCACAATTGAAGATTAACTCTGAAAAGGCCAGAGGATGACAACTGCCGTTTGGAATTCTTATGAAGAAAATAAAATTTATCCTGATAACAATTGCTTTGCTCACATTTATTCTTGTCATGGCAGCTCTGGTACGCAACTCCCTCATTCAACATGACTTCAGACAGCCGGATAATTTACCCCCTGAAGGGGTAGATATGCAACTCGACAACGTGCACTATGAACAGACCGATCAGGATGCATCAAAGGAGTGGGAACTCAATGCAGAATCTGCTCAGTATTTTAAGGGTGAAAACAGGATTGTACTTCAATCAATAGAATTAACCTTTTTTTCCAAAGAAGGGAAGGCTTACAAACTGACTGCGGATAATGGAGAACTCTATACAGATTCGAAAGATGTTAGAGTGTCCGGGAATGTCTTTGCCTTAACGGAAGAAGGATATCAGGTGCAAACTGATTCCTTTCAGTATAATGCCGAAGAAAGTAAACTTTTTACAAATGACAGGGTTACTCTTAAAAGCAAGGAACTGGATATGACCGGCAAGGGGATGGTAGTCGATTTGGAAAAGGAGAAGTTGTATATATTGGGGGAGGTTAAGGCATTGGAGAAGAAATGATCTTGAGATTTCTAATAGTTACAGGTATCATGGTAATAGCCCTTCCCTTAAGTGCCTCTTCTGCAGCAAATAAATGGGCAGCTCGGGTTGCAGTACTTCCCTTTGAGGTGTATAGTGGTGAAGGTACTGAGTACCTGGGGAATACCATCGCAAGGGAACTCTCTTCCCGGATAGCTACAGAGGGGCAGATTACAGTTGTGGATCAGGCAACCATTGAAAGTGCACTGGGTGGTGAGATGACACCCAACTTTAATGAGGACACTCTGAGAAGAATTTCCGAGAAACTGGGGGCTCATTTTTTGGTGCTGGGAAGTTTAACCAGGATTAGCAGGAATCTCAGTCTGGACGTTTATATATTTAATCCTTCAGGTACTCCTCCTTTCTCCAAAGATTTTTCAGAAGGTAGTGAACTCAATTCCCTTATCAGGGAGATGGCTGGGGAAATCAGAATCAAAGTTTCGTTGATAGCAAGTGCCCATCCTGAGCTTCAAAAACCAGAGTCGATAGAAGAGGCTGCCTTAGAAAAAACAGAAAAGGTAAAACTTGCCATGGATGTTCATCCATCTACTTCAACTACTGTTCAAATGGAAGAAGGGGAATTAGTTGGTCAAGTATTGCCTGAAGGGCAGGTGAGAGAAGAAATCCTGGTGGAACAGATTCCAGAAGTTGAAGAAGAAGAAAGCAAAGAGATTATAGCTTCTGCGCTTCCCAAAACAGATCTTAAGCAAGTTGTAAAACAACCTGATGATGTCGTTAAAAAAGAAAGTAAAAAGAAATCAACTCCCTCTCCATTTACCTCTGATAGACCCATTAAAATTACCTCTGATAACCTGGAAGCTGACAATAAAAGAAATGAGGTGATTTTCAAAGGAAATGTAGCAGCCAAACAAGGTGATATGGTCATTTTCTCAGATAAAATGAGAGTGAAGTACGAGACTAAAGGGGGCATAAGAAGGATTGAAGCCTTAGGCAATGTCAAAATGAAGCAGGAGGACAGGATTGCTACGGGTAAAAAGATTGTTTTCTACAACGCTGAGCAAAAAATAGTAATGACAGGCAGTCCCAGAATCTGGCAGGACGATAACCTTATTTCATGTGACAAAGTGACCGTTTTGTTAAAAGAGGACAAGATTTTATTTGAAGGGAAGGTCGATTCTACTCTCTATCCCGAGAGTGTAAAAGAGAGTAAGCAAGAAGGAAGTAAGCAGGTAGAAGCGATAGCCTCTCCATCTAAACCAGGGGAAAAGGAAAAGACAGCAGAGGGGAAAGAAGAATCTGCCGTTGGAGAAAAGGTATCTGTTAAGGGTGTCGGGAATGCCGAGAAAGAAACTATCCAAAAATTCATCTCAAACTGGAAATACTATTGGGAAAATAAGGAGCTTGAAAACTACATGGGGTGTTATTCCAGAGAATTCACATCGAAGGGGATGAATTTTAATCAGTGGAAAACTTACAAAAAACGCCTTAATAATAGATATCATCAAATTTCACTATCGTTTAATGAGCTTAGCATTGTTTTAGAGAATAATCAGACAATCGTCAGTTTTGAGCAGCATTACCGGTCCGACAGCTATTCTGACTATGGGATGAAGTCGCTGATACTCAAAATGGAAAATGGGGATTGGAAGATCTTTGCTGAACAGTGGGATCCACTATGATGACATCTTGGGAATGCTACAACTTATGAATAAAGTGATTTCTAGTGATTATTAAACTTGCCTCGCTCATGGAATGTCAAGTTCACCTCTTTATATTAAAAAGGAGTGGTTATAAAACCAGGAAAAATGCAAAGGCTTGAGATAAAGGGGCTTGATAAATCCTTTGGCAATAGAAAGGTAGTTGATAATCTGAGCCTGGAGCTGGAAGCAGGAGAGGTTGTGGGTTTGCTGGGTCCCAATGGTGCCGGCAAGACAACTACTTTTTATATGATTGCCGGCCTGTATAAGCCAGATGCAGGGAAAGTTTACTTTAACGGGGAAGACATTACTGAATATCCCATGTATTTGAGAGCCCGTAAAGGAATTACCTACCTTCCCCAAGAAACGTCTGTATTCAGAAAGTTGACCGTAGAAGAAAATGTTTTAGCTATTCTGCAAACGCTCGATATAAGCAAAGATGAAATGGAGGAGAGGTTAGACAAGCTTTTAAAAGATCTTGGAATCTCATCCCTTGCAAATAGTAAAGCCTATGTTCTCTCAGGTGGAGAAAGGCGAAGGCTGGAGATTACGCGGGCACTTGTTACCTCGCCTTTCTTCCTGCTGTTTGATGAACCTTTTACAGGTATTGATCCTATTGCTGTCAGTGATATCCAGAATATTATTAAACAGCTGCGCCAGAGGGACATCGGTGTTTTGATCTCCGACCATAATGTGAGGGAAACCCTGGGAGTATGTGACAGGGCATACATAATATCTCAGGGCAGAATCTTAGAGCATGGTAATGCACAGGACATTATTGAGAGTCCCAGGGCCAGGGAGGTCTATCTAGGAGAAAGTTTTCGCATATGAGACATTTAAAATCCTGACCGGTAAATCCCCGCGTAGTCGGGGTAAAATTAAATTGGGAGGATGCACAGATGGGAGATATTTCAATCACTTTCAGACATTTAGAAGCAACTGACTCATTGAGAGAATATGTGATAGATAAATTATCCAGAGCGAAAAAGCATTTTGGTGATCGCAATGAGATCAATGTAGTTCTCTCTTCAGAGAAGCACAGATATACAGCAGAAATTATGCTCAAAGCTGATAGGATAACCGCTAATGCAAAGGAAGAAACGGACGATATGTATTCTGCCATTGATTTGGCAGTTGGCAAGGTAGATAGGCAAATGAAAAAGCATAAAGAGAAACTAAAGAAGCATACAGTCAACAACCCCCCTCTTCAAGCGACCATCCGCAACAATGTGCTGACTTCAGAAAGTGCAGGAGAAAATAAGCAACCCAGAATCATCAAGACCGAAAACGTCTTTGTTAAACCGATGTCTTTAGAAGAAGCCGTCGAGCAGTTAAATTTATCAAACAGTGATTTTTTAGTGTTTATTAATGACTCCACAGGGAAAGTCAATGTTATCTATTATAGGAAGGACGGTGATTATGGACTTATTGAACCTGAAGCATAAAACCACTCTAACAAAAGAAAGCCTATGAAAATTACTGATATTTTAGACGATAAATTAGTCCTGGCAGACCTGAACTCCAAAACTAAAAAAAACGTTTTAGAGGAACTGGTTTCGCACCTTGCCCAGTATGCAGATAAGGTCGACAAAGAAGAGCTTCTGAAAGTTCTTCTAGAGAGGGAAAAGCTGGGCAGCACGGGGATCAATGATGGGATAGCAGTTCCTCACGGGAAGTTAAAAAATATTGATAAGCTGTTAGCAGTCTTTGGGAGAAGCAGGGAGGGTGTGGATTTTGGCGCCCTGGATAATAAGCCGAGTCATCTCTTTTTTCTCCTGGTAGCACCTGAAAGCTCTGCAGGAACTCATCTGAAGGCACTGGCCAGAATCTCTCGCATAGCACAAAATGAGACTTTCAGGGAAAGGTGTATGAAAACAAAAACCAAAGAAGATCTTTTTAAGCTTATTGTAGAAGAGGATGAGAAATATTAAGGGTACTGCTTACACAAAATCTTTTTCTGTGAGGGATTCAATCGTTTTTACGTGAAGAAAACTCTCCTTTTGAATCTATTCTGTGTCAATTATCTTCCCTTTCTCACTTCCTTAGTGATGTTTACAGGATTGGTGTAATGCAAGAAATAAAGATCGTAATCATCACGGGGTTATCCGGTTCAGGTAAGAGTACAGCTATACGTGCTCTGGAAGACCTTGGTTTCTTTTGCGTGGATAACCTGCCGCCTGTCTTACTGCCGAAATTCATAGAACTCTGCAAGGTTTCTTCTGGCGAATTTTCCAGGGTCGCGATGGTGATGGATGTAAGGGAGAGGGCTTTCTTAAAAGAATACCCTGGTATCTTCAAGGAACTCGGGGAGAAGGGACAAGAGATCAAAATCTTGTTTTTAGAATCCAGCGATGAGGTGCTGGTAAGGCGTTTTAAAGAGACCAGACGTCAACACCCGCTTGCAAAAAAGGGATCGGTAATAGACGGCATAAATGAAGAACGGGATAAGCTGTCAGACCTGAGAATGATTGCCAGCGAGATTATTGATTCCTCAAGTTTCACTATTCATCAGTTAAGAGAACTGATTATTCAGATCTTTTCCAGGTTCCCTCATGAGAGAAGAATTACCACAATACTTACTTCATTTGGATACAAGTTTGGCATACCCTATGATGTGGATCTGGTGATGGATGTTAGATTTTTACCAAACCCTTTCTTTGTCAGTGAACTTCGGAATTTTACTGGGAATGATGAAAGAGTTTACAATTATGTGATGAAAAATGAGATCGCAGAAAGTTTTCAAAAAAAGTTTTTTAATTTAATCAGTTTTTTAATCCCTCATTATGAAAAGGAGGGGAAGACATACCTGAATATCGGTGTAGGATGTACTGGTGGTCAACACCGATCGGTTGCAGTAATCAATAGTTTAGAGAAATTTCTCTCGAAAAAGAAGTATCAAATAAGAGTAATCCATAGAGACCTTGGGAAAACCTGATTTTTTGAAAGGAGTGTTCTTATGGTGGGAGTTGTCATTGTCGCTCACTTGCAGCTGGCAGATGAATTGTTTAAAGCTGCTGAGATTATTTACAGTAGTAAGCTCGATAATTTTAAAGCTGTTTCCATAAATCTTAATGATGCTCCGGATCAGGCAAGGGAGAAAGTGCTGGCTGCTGTTAAAAGCATGGACACAGGTGATGGAGTTTTAATCCTGGTCGATATGTTCGGTGGCACACCTTCTAACCTCAGCTTATCCTTGCTTGACAAGGGAAAAACTGAAATAGTTACGGGGGTTAATCTTCCCATGATCGTTGAAGCTGCGAGCAACAGCAAGAATTTACCATTAAATAAATTGGTGAACATCCTCATATCTAGTGGTCAGGAAGGGATTCGCTCAGCCGGTAAAATCTTAGAAAAAAAACTGTAGAGAAATAGGGATCTTGATGTGTATCAGAAGAGTCACTGTTCACCTCCTGGAATATACTTTAAAATTGATGAGATGACGCCGGATGATCTAAAGGAGGTTTTAGAGATTGAACAGATTTCATTTCCCACCCCCTGGTCAGAAAACATCTTCCTGAGTGAACTTTACTCTGAGCTCTCAAGGATTTTCCTTGCAAAATCTGGTCTCCTGGAAAAACAAAAAATTCTGGGCTACATCTGTATTTGGCTTGTCAAGGGGGAAGTTCACATTTTAAATCTTGCTTGCCACTCTGATTTTAAAAGGCATGGAATTGCAACAAGTTTATTAGTACACAGTTTGTTTTTTTCTTTTCAGAAAGGTGTGAGGAAGGCCTTCTTAGAAGTACGGACTTCCAATAAGGAAGCGCTGTCTCTCTACAGACAATATGGGTTTAAGCCTATAGGGATTAGAAAAGGATACTACTCTGATACCAAAGAAGATGCTGTCGTTATGGTATTAGAAATGGAATCGAGATCATTTTTAAAGGAATTGTTTTATAAGTCTCCGATGACTGGTAGAGAGTGATAGATGTCGAGCATTATTTTCAATCAAAAAATTTCCTCAGACTATTATAGAATGAGGATTCTTTGTCCTAAAATAGCTTCCCGGGCAAAAGCAGGTCAATTCATTATGCTGAGGGCAAGCAAGCTCTTTGACCCTTTACTGCGTCGCCCTTTCGGAATTCATAGATTATGTCATGAGAAGGATAAGTATACACTTAAAAGCAGCCCCTCCTGTATTGAAATTCTTTATAAAGTTGTCGGAAAAGGAACGCTCATCCTCTCCGCAAAAAAAAAGGATGAGGAGATTGATTTGATAGGTCCCCTGGGTAATGGTTTTTATTTAAGGCAAAATATTGAAACAGCTGTCTTAGTGGCAGGTGGAATTGGTGTTGCTCCCCTCTTCTCTTTAGCTCAGACACTAAAGGGGATTAAAGGTAAGTCCACTTTCAGAACTGAGCTCATCGTTTTTATCGGTGGGGAAAAAAAGGAGGATATCCTTTGCCTTAACGACTTTAAGAAAGTAGGGGCAAAGGTAATAATCAGTACAGAGGATGGGAGTTCAGGCACCAAGGGACTGGTTACGGATCTGCTTGTAAACTTTTTAAGTGATTACCCCCCTTTAAAGACCCGCAACCTTAAGTTTTTTGGCTGTGGACCTTTGCCCATGCTTAGGACCTTATCAGAAATTGCTCTTTCCCGGGATGTACCCTGTCAGATTTCATTTGAAAGCAGGATGGCTTGTGGAGTAGGGGCATGTCAGGGGTGCACTGTTACAACAGGAATCAGCAAAAAAGGAGTTG
Organism: uncultured Thermodesulfobacteriota bacterium; assembly: GCA_964580455.1. Classification (GTDB taxonomy): domain Bacteria; phylum Desulfobacterota; class WTBG01; order WTBG01; family WTBG01; genus CAZOKO01. The sequence continues at coordinate 13,894 of CAZOKO010000044.1, forward strand.
GAGAAATCCTTTATCAAAGGGTTTGTAAGGAAGGTCCTGTTTTTGATAGTACTTCCATCCTATGGGATTAAAAGAACATTTTCTAAAACAAAAAGCACCCCCTAAACTTTTTAACTATGAAACAATTGCATAAAAAGGTTGATCTTTCAGTTGATATCGGTGGCATTAAAATGAGGAATCCGGTAATGGCTGCCTCTGGCACTTTTGGTTATGGGGAGGAGTATGAAGATTACACCCCTATTGGCCGCCTGGGGGCTTTGATTACCAAGGGAATTTCCCTTAAGCCGCATTCAGGAAACCCTCCCCCCCGTCTGGTTGAAACAACAGGAGGCATGCTAAATGCCATAGGTCTTCAAAATATCGGTGTCAAGGCACTGATTGAGGAAAAGATTCCAAACTTAAAGAAGTCTGGTGTACCGATTATTGTCAACATCTTTGGTGCCACGATTAGAGAATATGGAGAAGTTGCTAAGAGATTAGAAGGAGTTAATGCAATCAATGGCCTTGAAGTGAATATATCCTGCCCTAATATAAAAAAGGGCGGGATCTCCTTTGGTACTGATCCCGGGCAGGTCTTTAAAGTAGTGAGCAGGGTCAGGGAGTCATCTTCACTACCTGTTATGGTAAAGCTTTCTCCCAATGTATCAGACGTAACGACCATTGCACGAAGCGCAGAGGAGGCAGGAGCAGATGCCCTTTCTCTCATTAACACCCTGACCGGGATGGCGGTTGATGTAAGTACCAGAACTCCCAAACTGGGGAATATCACAGGTGGACTGTCCGGCCCTGCGATTAAACCTGTTGCCCTGCGAATGGTCTGGGAAGTTTACAATGAGGTAAACATTCCTGTTGTAGGACTGGGGGGAATCTTCAGTACTGATGATGCTTTGGAATTTATTGTTGTTGGTGCCTCTGCAATTCAGGTTGGAACGGCAAATTTCGTAAATCCCAGAACTTCCATAGAAGTGATTACTGGCATAGAAAATTATCTAAAAGACCACAAGATGAATAATATACAGGATTTGGTGGGGAGCCTGGACACCTCTGCCTTTTCAATACTATGAAGAAGAAAAAGAAGAGAGCGCTGTTTCTAGGGGGAGTTAAAATAGGTGGTGATGCCCCTGTTTCGGTTCAGTCGATGACTGTAACTGACACCAGAGATGTTTCCTCAACTGTTAAGCAGATTCGCCTTTTAGAAAAGGCAGGCTGCGAGATTGTGAGGGTTGCAGTACCTGACATGAAAGCAGCTAAAAACCTTTCTTCCATTAGGAAGGCTACTTATATTCCCCTGGTAGCAGATATACATTTTGATTATAAACTTGCACTTGAGGCTGTTAAACAGGGGGTAGACGGTCTCAGGATAAATCCTGGTAATATTGGGAGCAAGGAAAAGGTTAAGATGGTAATAACAGCTGCTAAAGAGAGAAAGCTCCCCATTAGAATTGGAGTGAACGCTGGTTCTCTTGAAAAAAGACTTTTGAAAAAATATAAAAGGCCAACTCCTTTAGCCATGGTGGAGAGTGCCATGGGCCACATTAAGATTCTGGAGAGGTTAAAATTCTTTGATATAAAAATTTCTCTTAAGTCGTCAAATCTCCTGGATACTATCGAAGCCTACCGTTTAATCCACAGGAAGGTAGACTATCCTCTCCATCTTGGCATTACCGCAGCAGGCCCTCCTTTCTCTGGCACCATTAAATCATCCATTGGTCTTGGAATCCTGCTGGCGGATGGCATTGGAGACACTATTAGAGTCTCTTTAACTGGAAGTCCTCTGGAGGAAGTGAGGGTTGGATATGAAATCCTGAAGTCACTTGAGCTTCGCCGGAGAGGTCCGGAGATCATCAGCTGCCCTACCTGCGGACGCTGTGAAATCAATATCATCAAAATGGTACAAGAAATAGAAAAAGAGTTGTCCACTCTTCCTCATAACCTTAAGATTGCCGTAATGGGGTGTATAGTAAATGGACCAGGGGAAGCAAGAGAGGCAGATGTTGGTATAGCCGGTGGAAGGGGTGTGGGTATATTATTTAAAAAAGGGAAGGTAATAAAAAAGCTTAAAGAAAAAGAGTTAACAAGAGCCCTGTTAAAAGAGGCTCAATCGATGTGACACTATTTTGGAAAGGATTGAATCATGCGCTATTCTCAGATGATGATACCGACACTGAAGGAAGACCCGAGTGAAGCTGAAGTTTTAAGTCACAAACTGATGCTCAGAGCTGGAATGATCCGCAAACTGGCAGCTGGCATATACTCCTATCTGCCTCTTGCTCAAAAGGTATTGAGAAAAACAGAACAGATTATCCGGGAGGAGATGAACCGGGCAGGGGCGCAGGAAGTTACACTACCTTTTGTTCAGCCTGCTGAAATCTGGCAGAGGAGCGGCAGGTGGAATGTTTATGGTAAAGAATTGCTGCGGCTTAAAGATCGCAATGATAGAGATTTTTGCCTGGGGCCTACTCATGAGGAAGTTATTACCGAACTGGTGAAAAACGAGGTGACTTCATATCGTCAGCTCCCTCTCAACCTCTATCAGATTCATATCAAATTCCGGGATGAGATTAGGCCGCGTTTTGGAATCATGCGGGCAAGGGAATTTGTTATGAAGGATGCCTACAGCTTCGATGCTGACGAAAAGGGGGCAGAGGAAAGCTATCAGAGGATGTACCAGGCCTATCATAATATATTTAAAAGGTGTGGGCTTGTCTTCAGGGCAGTAGAGGCAGATACGGGTCCTATTGGTGGCAGTTTTTCTCACGAGTTCATGGTATTGGCTGAAACGGGAGAAGACAGCATCTTCTCCTGCAATGAATGTGATTATGCAGCAAGCAGGGATAAGGCAGAGATTGGGAAATCAGAAGATGAATCTACAAATCATCTTTCATTCGGTGAACTGAAGAGTGTGGAAACACCTAATAAACGGACAGTAGAAGAAGTAACACAGTTCCTCAATATAAAACCAGAGCAGTTGATTAAAACACTGATTTTTCAGGAGGGAGAACATACCCTTGCTGCACTGATTCGAGGAGATCATGAAATCAATGAGCTAAAGCTTCAAAATCTGCTTAAGATGGAAGATATCCGCCTGGCGGGCGACGAGACTATAGAAAAGGTTACCAGAGCTCCAAAAGGGTTTGCAGGTCCGGTCGGCTTGAAAATAAGAATAATCGCCGATAATTCATTGAAAGCAATGAAGGACTTTGTCACTGGTGGAAATGAGAAGGATGTCCATCTTGTAAATGCTAATCTGAACAGAGATTTTAAGGTAGATAGCTTCTGTGATCTCCGTTTTGTAGTGGGGGGGGATTCCTGTCCCCGCTGTAATCATGGTCAGTTGGCTATGAGTAGAGGAATTGAAGTAGGACATATATTCAAATTGGGTACAAAGTATAGTAAGGCACTGGGGGCGAATTTTTTAGATGCCCAGGGAAAATCGAAGCATATGATTATGGGATGTTATGGGATAGGTGTTGGAAGAACTGTAGCTGCAGCCATTGAACAGAATAATGATGAGAATGGTATCATCTTTCCTATGAGTATAGCACCATTTCAAGTGATAATTGTTTCGGTAAAACCTAAGAACCCTGAGATTAAAGAGGCTTCTGAAAAAATCTATGATGACCTCATCGATGCCAGGATAGATGTACTACTTGATGACCGTGATGAGAGGCCCGGAATAAAATTTAAGGATGCAGATCTCATTGGCATTCCACTGCGTATTACTGTTGGTGCAAAAATAAAAGATGGTCTGGTTGACATCAAGCTTAGGAAATCTCAGGAAACCGCTTTGCTCAAAGAAGAAGAGGCAGTAAAAAAAGTCAGGGAGATAATAGGAAGTGATCAGGCTGAAAGACATCTCCGATAAAGTACGCTCTTATCATCCGGAGCCCAGAATTGATTTAATTGAGAAGGCATATGTTTTTTCTGCTCAGGTTCACAAAGGCCAGCTGAGGTTATCAGGTGAGCCCTACCTTACTCACCCTATGGAAGTAGCTGCTCTCCTGGCTGATCTCAAACTGGATGATATAAGTGTGGCTACCGGACTTTTACATGATACAGTAGAAGACACTCATACTACCCTTGAGACGATTGAGGAGTTTTTCGGGAATGAAATTTCTTCTCTGGTGGATGGAGTAACTAAAATCAGCAGGATATTTTTCCATGCCTCCGAAGAAAAACAGGCTGAAAACTTTCGGAAGATGATCCTGGCAATGGCTAAGGATATTCGCGTAATCCTTATTAAATTAACCGACCGATTACATAATATGAGGACATTGAAATTTCTTCCCCCGGAAAGAATTGTTGAATTGGCTCAGGAAACCCTGGATATTTATGCCCCCATAGCAAACCGTCTGGGCATATTCTGGGTAAAAAGCGAACTGGAAGACCTTTCTCTTTCTTATCTCCGTCCGGAAGTATATGGCAGCCTTGAAAAGAAAGTAGCCAGCAAAAAAAAGGAGACAGCAAAATATGTAAATGAAGTGGTTGAAATTATAAAAAGCAAACTGGAAGAGTTTAATATTAAGGCGGATATACGGGGCAGGTCCAAACATCTTTACAGTATTTATAGAAAAATGCAGCTCCAGAATCTCGATTTCGAACAGATTTATGATCTGGTTGGCTTTAGGATCATTGTTGAGAGTGTTAAGGTCTGCTATGAAACCCTGGGCACCATTCATATGCTCTGGAAACCGGTCGCAGGAAAGTTTAAGGACTATATTGCCATGCCAAAAGCTAATATGTATCAATCCTTACACACAACGGTGATTGGGCCAGGTGGGAGGAGGATTGAAGTCCAGATCCGCACCCGGGAAATGCATCACATTGCAGAAGAAGGAATAGCTGCCCATTGGAGATATAAGGAAGGAAAAGATATAGAAAAGAAAGATGATGAACAGTTTGCCTGGCTGAGACAATTGTTGGAGTGGCAGCAGGATTTAAAAGACCCGAGAGAGTTCCTTGATACAGTAAAGATAGATCTTTTCCCTGAGGAAGTCTACGTCTTTACCCCTAAAGGGGCGGTAAAACAATTCCCCAGAGGAGCAACACCTGTTGATTTTGCATACAGTATTCATACGGAGGTAGGGCATCACTGTGCCGGGGCGCGGGTCAATGGACGATTAGTCAATCTAAAATACCAGCTGGCAAATGGAGATACTGTAGAGGTTATTACTTCCCCACAGCATAAACCCAGCAAAGACTGGCTTCGATTTGTTAAAACTTCCCGGGCAAGGACTAAGATTAATCATCTGATTAATCTGGAAGAAAGATCGAGGAGTATTGAACTTGGAAGAGAAATCTGTGAAAAAGAGTTTAGAAAACATGCGCTCAATTTTTTTAAGCTATCGAAGAAGGAGGTTATGGACAAATGGCTCTCCGAGCTGAAGCTTAAAAACGAAGAAGAGCTCTTTGCTTCGATAGGGTATGGAAGAATTTCAGCAAAACAACTCGTTTATAAAGTTATATCACCGGAAGAACTAAGGAAAAAAGAGAAAGAGGAATCTAAGCTAAAGAAAGTTGCGCGAAAACTGACTGGAGAGAGCAAGAGCGGTATTATAGTGAAAGAAATTGACAACATCCTGGTTAGATTCGGCAAATGCTGCAATCCTCTTCCTGGTGAAAAGATCAAGGGATATATTACAAGGGGCAGGGGGGTTACCGTTCATGTCTATAATTGTATCTACATTCAGGGCTGTGATCAGGAGAGATTAATTGATGTTGAGTGGGATCAAAAGAGGAAACTAACTTATCTGGTAAAGATCGAGATTACTTCTGTGGACAAAAAGGGGCTTCTGGCAGCAATAAGTTCTTCTATCTCCTCAGCGGAAGCCAATATCTCTAATGCTAATGCCCGAACTATTGAAGACCAAAAAGCAGTGAGCACCTTTGAGTTAGAGGTAACTGACTTCAAACATTTAAAAAGTGTAATAAGATCGATTGAGAAGGTTAAGGGAGTTATTAAAGTGAGCCGCTTGAATCCTTAAGATGTAAGCTCTTCGCTTTTTTGTTCAAAAGGCATGCGGGTTTGGGGGGGTTTAACAACTAAACCTGAGCGGATACACCTTGTACACACATTAATCCTCTTTACACCTCCGTTTTTAAAAACCCTGACCTTTTGAATGTTAGGGTGCCATACCTTCTTCGTTTTATTGTGGGCATGGCTGACATTATAGCCAACCTGCCTCCCTTTGCCACAAATTTCACATAACTTAGACATTTTTATTCCTCACTTTCAGAAATTAGCCTTTGATTTTATCATATCTTCCAAATTTCTGCAAGTTATTTTTAATTTATTTCTCCACATACTTAATTTTTAAAACATAACTGATTTGAAAGCCGAAAAAATAGACCCTGTTAATAACTTCAAAATCTGGGGTAATAATCATAAATTAATCTTAAGATTTTCGTTTAATTACACGATATGTTTGTAGGTTTCACCAGTGAGGGAGACGATGCGAACTATATACTTGCTTATACTTTTCCTTTTAAGTGTCACATTGTATGCCGTATGTGAATTTAAAGGAGTTCGTAGTTATTATCATGGTTTGCCTTGTTTAATCTGTGCTTTTTTACTGGCACGATACAAGTTGAAGCTGGCTAAATATTTATAAATGCTTATTGACATAACTCAACAAGATTGTTATCCTGTAGGGAAT
>CAZOKO010000045.1:0-20156 GCA_964580455.1 uncultured Thermodesulfobacteriota bacterium
AAAAACACGATGTTGCAGGTTTGTAGTACAGAGAAAGCACTTGTTAAAATAATAACTTACACCTTTTTTCATAGTAAATCTCTGTGCACATTTTAATGAAAAACTTTTAGTCAGTAATCTTCTCCCAAATTTAAAAACATAGAGAAAAGATAACGAATTTAAATGTGTTTTTCTTTTTGCTATATTAACCCTCAGTGTTCTCTGTGGTTTCAAATGCATTATTTGGGTTAAAAAGAACTAAGGAAAAATCCGGTAGAGGTATCCCTATTCATTAAACTTCTCATTCATTTAATCCTCAGGAAAAGGAGGCATCATGTCAAGACGGTTATTTATTTCAATCCTGGTAAGCTTCTTATTTGTCTTTCATTCACCATCACACAGTGCAGAAAAAGTGAGTATACCTCTAAGTTTAAATGAGAGTATTACAATAGCACTGGAAAAAAGCACTTCTATACGTGCGGCTGAACACGGGATAAGAGGAGCTGACTATGAGAGAAAAGCTGCAAGGACTGATTTCTTACCTAAAGTAACTACGGAGTATAATTATACCCGTTTCAATGAGGACCCGCATATGAAATCTCCTGCTGGTGATTTCCTGCCTTATCCTATGGATATGAAGATGGGGAGAAAAGACCGTTATCAATGGAACAGCTATCTTACACAGCCACTTTTTACGGGTGGGGCATTGGTATCTTCCTACCAGATTGCCAAATTAGGCAGGGAAATAGCCAGGGAGAATTGGAGCAGGGCAAAACAGGATGTTGTTTTACAGGTTAAAGAGGCTTATTTTAGTATCTTAAAGGTGGAGAAGATTAAAAAGGTAACCCTTCAGGCAGTTGAGCAGGTAAAATCCCACGTAGATGTTGCTCAGGCATTTTATGAAGAGGAGATGATTCCCAGGAATGATCTCCTGGAAGCACAGGTGAGATACGCTCAGGTCAAACAGGATTTAATTCGGGCAGATAATGGGGTGCAGATAGCGAAGGCATATTTTAATACAGTATTGAGACAGGATATAAACGAGCCGGTAGAGGTGGAAGATATCCTGGAATATAGACCTGAAATTTTCTCCTTAGAGAATTGTCTTAAAGAAGCTTCAGAAAGAAGGTCAGAAATAAAAGAGGCCGCTTTTAATCTGGAGAGAGCTCAAAAAGGTGTAAGACTGACGAAGAGCAGATTTTTCCCTAAACTGTCTTTGGTCACTAATTATCAGAGAATGGGAGACCATGCTGATTTGAGAGGTAACCCCTATGAAGATGATGAAAGCTGGATGGTCTCTACTCTCTTTAGCTGGGATGTATGGGAATGGGGAAAGAAACACTATCAGGTAAGTGCCAGCAGGACAAAGGTTGCACAGGCAGAAGAACTCAAAAAACAGGTAGGGGATGCAATAGCACTTGAAGTAAAGGAATCCTATCTCGACCTGAAAGAGGCAGAAAAGAATATCACAGTGGCCAGGACGGCCAGAGAACAGGCTGAAGAAAATCTCAGATTAAACCAGGAGAGGTATAACGAACAGATGGCGACGACCACTGATGTACTGGATGCTCAGACCTTGCTTACTGAAGCACACAACAATTATTATAATGCCCTAAGTGATTACCACATTGCAAAAGCGCGGTTGGAAAGGGCTGTGGGGAGGGAATAAAATAGGTTTTGAGATTAAATCTTGGTTTATTATAATGAATGTGGTATCAGTGAATCCCGATTGTATGGCGACAGTTTTAAAACTTTATGTTAGAAGGAGACAAATCTATGAAGATATTAGGTATTTGTGGAACTCAAAAAAGGGGAAAAATCAAATCTGCAAGTGAGTGGTTTTTGAATGTGGCACTTAAGGCAGCTCAGGAAAAGGGAGCAGAGACAGATTCCATAAGGCTTATAAACTATAAGATCACCCCCTGCACCGCTTGCAACAGGTGTTTTTGCGGTCAACTGTGCCCCCTTTTAGAAAATTCCAAAGACGAGACAAAGATCATATTTGATAAAATGGCTGAGGCCGATGCCTTCATTTTTTCCTCCCCGGTTTATGCCTATAAGATACCTGCTGTGGTGTTGAACTTTATCCAGCGCACCCGGCCGCTCCACGAGAAAGAACGTTCAGATATTTGGGGGACTGAAATTACCGCCTGTAAATCTAATCCCTTTCGGGGTAAGGCAGTGGGCAATATGGCTGTGGGAGCCGGTTTAGGTTTAGAAGGTACCCTCTTTGATCTCTTCCACTATCTAAAAGCAATGACTGCAACTTCGGTGGTCTGTGCGGGGATTGCCTTTTTTGACTCAGAGATCAAGAATCTCTGCATGGTGGATGGGAAATTTTCCATGAAGCATGAGCTTATGAAAAAGATGCTGGACAGGGATATTCCCAGTTATGAAGAGAACGAAAATGCCACAGCCATGGCACAGGCAGTGGGCAGACAGGTATTTGACATTGCCAGTTCAGATCTATTTAAAGGCGTGGCTGAAATTTTGAGATTTTAGTTTGCATTTATCCCCCTCTCCCGCATTTTACCCCCTCTCTTAAATAGAGATTTAATGGATCAAGCACAGGATGTAAAGAAGAATATGTAGAAAGGAAGAACATAGTCCGATCACAATTGGAATATTGGTTCAACCTGGCGCGATATTCTTGAGAAGTGCTTTTTTTATCTGATATCTCAGAATCAAAAGATTCGAACCAGTTGTTTTTTGCAGGGAGATTATCCAAATATGACGCAATTCTTAAAGTTACTCATACTTATAACTTTTAGCTGCTTTCACTTAATGAGCTGTTCTGACAAGGATAGCTCTCAAGAAGAAGTCAATCATAGGAAAGTTCCTGTTAAGGTTTATAAGGTGGGCAGGGGAAAATTAACATCCTATCTGAATGTTTCAGGAACCACTTTGCCTTTTGAGAAAGCCAAGGTAGGATCGAAAGTTGAGGGGATCATTCAAGAGATTTCAGTGGACGAAGGTGATCGTGTTAAGAAAGGGCAGGTGCTTATTCGTCTCGATCCTAAGGATTTTTTGCTGGATATCGATCGTGCTGATGCAGCCTTAACAACAGCCCATGCCGAGTTGGAAAGAGCTAAGCATGATTTGGAACAAAAAAGTGAAGATTGGCGAAGATTATCAGCCCTCTATGAGAGAAAGGCAATAGCTAAGCACCGATATGATTCAATGAAAGCAGCCTTTTCTATAGCCCAGGCAAAGGTGAAATCGTGCCAAGCACAGATTAAAGAAAAAGAAGCAGAGCTAAAGCTGGCAGAAAAGCGGTATCAGGATTCAGTGGTGGAAGCTCCTTTCAATGGGGTAGTTACCAAAAAGATGTTGCATGAGGGAGAGGTATCATCGCTCTGGGCTTATAACTGGGAGGCACTTGAGGTGATGAATCTGAACAAGATCAAGGTTGAGTGTGCGGTGTCTGAAAAATGGAAATCGCAATTAAGAGAGGGGATGGAGGCAATTATCAAATTTGATGCTTATTCAGAAGAGAAGTTTTTGGGGGAAGTCACTACCATCAACCCTAGGGTCGATCCACTGCAGAGGACTTTTCGGGTAAAGATAATAATTCCCAATCCTGAATACAGACTGACTGCTGGAATGTTTGCGAGGGTAAAGATTGGGTTGGAGGTGAAAGAGGGTATTTTAATCATTCCTGAGAAAGAGATATTGGAACGTCCTGATGGTCACTTTATCTTTGTGGTTAAGGATGGAGTTGTAAAGCGAAGGAAAATCTCTTTGGGAATCAAAGAAGGTGAGAGGGTAGAGATTACTGAAGGTTTGAAGGAAGGAGAGATGATTGTTATTGAAGGAAGTCATCGTCTCCAGGACGGCTATAAGGTGGAAGTGGGATTATGAAAATAACAGATTTTTCTGTAGACCATCCGGTTCCTGTAGCGGTCTTTTATATTATCATTTTTGTGCTGGGGTTGCTTGCATTATCCCGTATTAGTCTTGATCTTTTGCCAGATATAGATTATCCGGTGGTTGCGGTGATGGCGAGATACAGGGGTGTTGCGCCCGAGGAGATGGAGAAGCTGGTAACCGAACACCTTGAGTCTGCCGCGGCTTCTGTGGATGGGGTGAGAAAGGTGAAGGCTATTTCCTTACAAGGTGCCTGTGCAATTATGGTTGAGTTTGAGTGGGAAGCTGACCTTGATGTGGGGGCACAGGATGTGCGAAATCAGATCGAACTTGCTCTGGATTTTATTCCTGAAGAGGTGGACAGGCCTGTTGTATTAAAATTTGATATGGATTTACTACCCGTAGCATATTACGGGATTTACAGCAAAGGAGGACGAGACCTGCGAACCTTAAGGAAATTTATTAGGGATGCAGTGGAGAAAAGGATAGAGTCGCTTTCCGGTGTGGCTTCTGCTGTGGTACAGGGGGGGTGGGAAAGGGAGATAGTAATTGAGGTCTATAGGAATCAGCTCAAATCCCGGAACATTACACTTGATCAAATCTCCGATGTTCTTAAAAGACAGAATATCGATCTCCCTGGTGGACATATGGATGTGGGGAGGAACGAGCTAACAGTTCGTACCAAAGGGAAGTACACCACACTTGAGGAAATCGAAGATACCATTATACGAGTCCATGAGGGGACTGCCATATATGTTAAAGATGTTGCCCGCGTGGTAGATGGGTACCGTGAGGTTAGACACCATGCCCGCACCAATGGTATTGACTCTGTCCTCCTTACAATTACTAAGGAACCAGGGGCAAATACCGTTGATGTTGTGGATCGTATTAAGGATGAAATGGTTGGGATCTGCTCAACCCTTCCGCCAGATATTGAAGTAGTGCATGTCTATGATACTTCGCGGCTTATTCGAGGAGCCATCGAACAACTTACCTATAGTGGCTTCTGGGGCTTTTTCTTTGCTACTACTATTCTCTTTCTCTTCTTGCTCAGTTTTAGAACTACCTTCACCCTGATACTATCTATGTTCCTTGCTGTGGCATCAACCTTCATAGCTGTTTACTTTTTTGGAGAGACACTTAACATCATGACTCTAAGTGGCATTGCCTTAGGGGTTGGATTGATTGTCGATAATTCAATTGTAGTAATGGAAAATATCTTTCGCCATATTGAGAGAGGGGAGGAGAGGACCCGTGCTGCAAAGAAAGGAGCTCAGGAAGTAGGGATGGCTATTTCTGCATCTACCCTGACAACCGTTATTGTTTTTCTCCCCATGGCACTGTCTACGGGAGCAACGGGAATTCTAACCCGTTCGCTTGGTGTCACGGTGGTATTTTCAATCCTGGCTTCACTTATGATTGCGCTAACGCTGGTGCCCCCCATGGGATCCAGGGTATTTCGAGTCAAGAGGGAGAAAGGTGAATTTGTGCTATTTGACAAAGCAAAAGAATTCTATACGAGAATGCTCCGATTTGTCCTTATCAATCGGGGGAAGTCCATTCTCTTTTTAGTTTTGCTTTTCATTTTGGCCCTCTTAATATTTCAAACAGTGGGAACGGAGTACATACCTAAAATGGATGAATCGGATGGGACTGCGGTAATCAAGCTGGAACCGGGAATATCTCTAAATGATGCGGATGCTTTTCTTAAAGAGATGGAGAGAGTAGTCTCATCACTGCCAGAATTTGAATCTATGCTGGCTATGGTAGGGCGCTCAGAGGTAAGCACCATTGATATGGTTTTTGGTATTGCCCCTTCTGATGTTAATGAGGCGGAGATGTATTTTAAACTTCGTTCCAAAAAGGAACGTAAAAGAACATTTCGGGAAATATGTGATGAAATCTATGCAAATATAAACTTGCGAAAGGAGTCTGTCGTCTATTTTATGGATACCATGGACTGGTTCCTGGGTGGAGGGGAACGTCCTGTTGAGATAAAGATTTTTGGCAGTGATCTTGGAGAGCTTACTCGACTCGGAAAAGTTGCTGAGGCGCGAATACGTGAGATTAGGGGGGTTACCGACCTTGATAATAGCATGAAGCCGGGCAGGCCGGAACTGCAAATAAAAGTTGACAGAGAGAAGGCTTCAAAGCTGGGAATTACAGTCGGGCAAATTTCTTCTACGGTAGATACAGCCTTTTTGGGTAAGAAGTCTGGGAAATATCGAGTGGCTGGTGATGAATATGATATACGGGTAAAATATATTGAATTTGATCGGGATGATCCAGACGACCTTTCCTCAGTTATTATTCCATCTCCCTTTGGATTTAATCACTATTTGAATGAGATCGCGGAGGTAGTTAAGGGAACAGGTCCTGCCAGGATTCACAGGGAAAATCAAAGAAGGGTTGTGGTTTTAAGCGCCAATGTTTCAGGAAGGGATCTGGGTAGTACGGTAGAAGAAATCAGGAGAAAGCTATCAGAACTCGATCTCCCAGAGGGATATTATATCAAATATGGCGGAGCTTACGAGGATATGGAGGAGATGCAGGGAGCAGTTTTTCTGGCTTTTATTCTGGTTGTTCTGCTTGTGTATCTGATTATGTGTGCCCAATTTGAGTCTTTCCTTCAACCTCTGGCAATTATTTTTTCTGTTCCAATGGCCTTAATTGGCGTTTCTCTCATTATGTTTGTAACCAGAACGACTCTTTCCTTAATGTCGTTCATAGGTATTTTAATGTTAGTGGGTATCGCTGTAAATAATGCCATTGTCTTAGTTGATTATATCAATCAACTGCGTAAAAGGGGAATGGAGAAGACAGAAGCTATTATCGAGGCAGGAGCGACTCGTCTGAGACCAATACTTATGAGTTCATCAACCACAATTCTTGCTCTTATACCTTTGTCCATTTTAAAAGGAGATGGAAGTGAAATCTTTGCACCTGTTTCCATAACCCTTTTAGGCGGTCTTCTCACTTCAACTTTTCTTACTCTCCTTATCATTCCTGCCTGGTACAGTATGCTGGATGGATGGATGGGTAAGCAGATTATCCAGGAGAAAAGAACTCGTTAATAAATTATGATTTTGATAGCACTTGTTTGAATTTTTTACGATTGAGAGATTACTTGGTTGTCTCCCGGGGTATAAACATCAGTAATGGGTACAGCGGTCAGCTAAGATTCAGCCAATGCTTTTTTTGCTATTTTCTGAAAAATCTTCAGCGTGCTTAAAGCTTCCATGTAGGTATAGGTAACGGGGATGACAAGCAGAGTAAGGAAGGTTGATGTAATAAGCCCTCCTGCTATGGCTACTGCCATTGGCTGTCTCATTTCACTTCCAACCCCTATCCCCAGTGCTACCGGGAGTACCCCTGCCACAGTAGAAAATGCTGTCATGAGGATAGGGCGAAATCTAACGCATCCTGCTTCAATGAGTGCCTCTTTCATCGGCATACCTTTTCCCCTCTGCTGGTTAGCATAATCTACCAGCAAAATACCGTTTTTAGTGACCAGTCCAACCAGAAGAACTAAAGCGATCATGGAAAAAAGATTAAAAGTATTGCCGGTTATATAAAGGAGACCAAATGCCCCTATGAAAGAAAGGGGGAGAGCTACCATGATGGTAAAGGGATGAATGAAACTTTCAAACTGAGCCGCTAAAACCATGTAAGTAAAAATGATAGCAAGCATAAAGGCCATTCCAATGTAGTAGATTGTCTCCTTGTACAATTCTGTACGAGCAGTGAATTGTCCCGAAAATCCTTCCGGAAGAACTTCACCCGCAATCTTCTCGATTTCAACTATTGCAGGTGCCATGGTCATCCCCTCCAAATTGGCATAGATGGTAACTGATCTTTGCCTGTCGAAGCGGTTAATGATGGAAGGTCCCTGTGCCTGTTCAAGGGTGACAAAATTATCAAGCTCCAGAAGTTGACCACTTTCTGATCGAACCCGTATTTTTCCAATGTCAGTTGGAAGGTTTCGTTCTTCTTCAACCAGGCGAACACGGACATCATAACTCTCACCGCCACGCTTAAATTCTACTACATCTAAACCTCCAATGAGTGCACCTATGGCGTTGGCAATAGATTCCACCGGAACCCCTGCATCGGCTGCCTTTTCCCGATTAATGTTAACCCGCACCTCCGGTTTCCCCAGTTCCAGATTTCGGTCAATATCTGCAAAACCATCTACTGCCTCCATCCTTGCCATAACTTCCATAGAGATTTGATCCAGTTCCTCCAGACTAGGTGCCTGTATTATATACTGAATCTCTTCGTCCCTCCTAGCAGAACCCAGGATAGAGACAGGTGAAACAGTAGCCTTAAGATCAGGAATTTCCTTAAGTTTCCTTCGAACTTTCAGCATTATATCGAATTGGGATTCCTCCCTTTGTTCTTTTGGAATCATGGTCACAAAAGAGATACCTTTGTTTGATTGGGCAGTGCTTCCCTCCTCTCCAAAACCCGTGATGGAAAATATTTGCTGGATTTCGGGGAATTTCCTCAATTCCTCTTCTACTCTCTGAAGCACCTTGTCCGTCTTGTGAATTGAGTATTCCAGGGGAGTCTCTATTCTTACTACAAATTTACTCTTGTCTTCTTCAGTAATAAATTCTTTGTCTAGAAGAATAAAAATTCCCCCACCAAGCAGTAGTGAAAGCAGGCCTATTAGAACAATAAAGTAACGGTGCTCCAGTGCTGAAGTAAGAAGAATCCGGTAAGAGGCAGTCATTCTAACCATAAATTGATCAAAGATGTGAAAAGTTTCCTGTTTTGTACTGGAAAGTTTGAGAAATCGAGAAGAGAGCATGGGAACGATAGTAAGTGATATAAAAGCAGAAATTAAGATAGCTACTGCTACAGTAATGGCAAATTCAAGAAAGAAGCGCCCAACCAACCCCCCCATGAAGGCTACCGGAAGAAAGACAGCAACCAGAGCTATAGTGGCAGCAATTACGGCAAATCCGATTTCTGATGATCCGTCTTTTGCTGCTTGCATGGCACTTTTCCCCATCTGTCGGTGACGGAAGATATTTTCTACAATTACGATGGCATCATCTATAACCAAACCGACAGCCATGGTAAGACCTACCATGGTCAGGTTATTCATGGTAAAGCCCAGGACATACATAGCTGTGAAAGTTGAAATAATGGAAGTAGGGATTGAGATGGCGCTGAAGAATGTGGTGCGTATGTTCTGAAGAAAGAGCATGATTACCAGGGCAGCCATAAATCCACCGAGGATAAGATGGAACCTTATCTCATCTATGGATTTTTTGATGAAGGTGGAATCATCACTGGATATTTCAACCTGCATTCCCGCTGGAAGCAGTTTTTTTATTTTATGGAGCTCCTCTTTTACCAGGGTACATACAGCCATCTTGTTTGCCCCAGAACGGGGAGAGATGCCAAGACCAACTCCCCGTAGCCCCTTCTTCTCCCTTGAGTTGTATCGGGAAATAGTACGTACATCCTCACGCCCTTTTTCAGCATGACCAATATCACGCAAGCGAACGGCTGTACCTTGACGGTAGGCTACAATCAAATCATTGAAGGTTTCGGGGGTAGGGAATTCTCCCATAGTTCTCACTAAAAATTCCTTTTCTCTGGTTTCTACCTTCCCTCCCGGAACCTCAAGATGACCCTTTTTAAGGGAGTGAATGATGTCATGAATGGTAAGGTCATGAGCAGCAAGTTTATCTCTATCGAGCCAGATGCGCACCTGTAACTCACGGCCACCACTGATTTGTACATCGCCCACTCCTTTTAGCTTTTGAAAGAGAGGACGAATCTTATCGTCGGCATATTCCGTTAGATCCTCTATTGGGTACTGCTCACCAAAGAGTACGAGCCAGAGAATGGGTTGAGCATTGATGTCAAGTTTCTCTATGATGGGTGTTTCCGCCTCATCGGGGAGTTTCCAGAGTTTTGTTGAAACTTTATCACGAGCTTCCTGGGCGCCTACGTCTACGTCTTTATCGAGTTCAAAAGTAATTAAGATGCTGGAAAACCCCTCCAGGCTGTTTGAAGTGATGTGCTTGATGCCGCTGATTCCACCTATGGCATCTTCCAGTTCATCGGTGATGTTATTATCTACCTCCTCGGGGCGCGCATTTTCCCATAGGGTTCCTACTGTAACCAGTGGAAAATCTACATCCGGATGGATGTCAACCCCCAGACGTCCTATAGAAATAACGCCAAATATCAGAAGTGCTAAGACCATCATAGTAGCAGTGACAGGTCTTTTGATGCAAAAATCCGGTAGAAACATTTTACTCAAACCTTTTTTCCGGGGACGTCTCTTTTCCTTTGTCTGAAATCCTGTCTCCGTCTTTGAGCGAAAATTTGCCTTCCTTAACCACGTATGCTCCAGGAGATAAGCTTCCTTCAACTTCAGCCTGTCCCTCAAAAACCAGTATAATTTTTACAGGCACTTTTTTCGCTCTATCAGAATCAACCCTGAAAACATAGTTTTCATCTTCTTTGACTACTAAGGTCTCCCAGGGGGTAACCTTTGCATTGTGGTGGATTTCGGTGGTGAGTTTAGCATTAGCAAACATCCCTGGATTAAGTTTATTTTCCTGATTGGGTATCTTGGCTTTCACCAGAAATGTCCGGGTAGAAGTATCGATATCAGGGGAAATAAAGTAAATGGTTCCAGAAAACTCTTCTTTGGGATAGGCCTCTACAGTCACCAGTGCCCTTTTACCAACTGTAATGGAATGAGCATATTTTTCCGGAACACGAAATGCCAGCTTCAAGGGGTCAGTTTGGACAATTTTAACGATGGGATCTCCTACACCGATATAATCTCCTATAGAGACGAGCCTTTCCGAAGTGAAACCATCAAAAGGAGAATTAATGGAGGTGTCATTTAGCCGTTCGTTTGCAAGAGACAGTTTAGCTTCAGCCTCTTTAATGGATGCTTCTCCCATCTCCTTTTGAGTAATAATGTCATCGTATGCCTTTTGATCAATTACTCCATCTCTGAGCAAATCTTTATTTCGAAGGACATTTCTTTTCGTGTTATTTAAATGTGCCTGTAGTTGAAGAATACTCGCCTCTATGCTCTTTATCTCAGCCTTAATCTTGGCATCATCCAGCTTGACAAGTATTTCTCCATCCTTAGCACGTTTACCTTCTTCAAAGAAAATCTTTTTAATCTTCCCTTTAGCTTCTGATTTGACCATAACGGTCTCGTTCGCATCCAAAGTTCCCACTTGCTTAATAGTATGGTGAACATCCATCGATTTAACTTTGCCGAGGGTTACAGGTATAGCAATCTCCTTTGTGGATGGAGCTTCTTTGCTGCCGCATCCCCAAAAAGTTGTTGCGATAATAAATATAAGGGGCAATAAATTTACTTTAATTCTCATTTTCACCTTTTTTAATTTAGGGTTTTTATCATTTAAAAAGATGGAGGGGTTGTTACCCATAGAGCTACTACTTCTTCCGGCCCGTTATTCTTCCAGTGATGCTTGATGCGGGAGGAGAAGTACACGCAATCACCTTCTTTTAAATGATAGGTTTCATCTCCGACAGTAAGTTCTAACTCTCCTTTTAGTATTGTAGCAAATTCTTCCCCTTCATGTGAGTAAGAATCACTGCAACCGCCGGCTTTGAGATGGAGGAAAAGAGGTTCCATTTTTCGCCCGGGGTTTTTGGTGTAAAGGAATTCGAATTTTGCTTTTGACTTTTTATGATAATATGCTTCCCTCTCTTTTTTCCTTACCATGATCTTTTCAGAAGACCCTTTCTCATGTAAAATCTCCTGCGGGCTGATTCCCAGCGCATCTATAATACGAAGCAGAGATGATATAGAGGGTGCTGTCCTGTTTTTTTCTACCTGTGAGATGAAACTTTTAGTATAACCCGTCTTCTCAGCCATTTCACTTAGACTGACCCCCTTTTCATTGCGAACCTTCCTCAACGTTTTACCCAAGTCTAAGTTCATAATTATTGCCTTTCAGTTGAATGGGGATTTTTCATAATTCATAAAAAAATTATATTCTAACTATCACTATAAACTATTACTTTACGATGTCAAGTATTTCTTAATAAAGTATAAGGATATTCTTTTGCAGTTACTCGTTTTAAATAACGGATGCCGTACCCTAGCAAAGAAGTTCTGATAAGATTTCAAGAACTTACACACGGTCATCCGGTGAGTTATTCTTAATCTGGCATTACCGGCATGGGTTATATGTCCCATTCTGATCCGTTCCCCGCTGGAATACTGTGAGTCTCCAGGATGCTTTGTGAACAGCGATGCCGATACTGATCACTTTTTCATTGATATTAATTTTATTGTTTGATACTTTGGGGGCCATGGGAGTTCCTCCTTTTTTAAATTTATTGTTTAAAACGTTAAGTGGTTTATCAAGAAGAAAAAGGGTGATGACCGGAAGCACGTGGGTGAAAACAGTGCTACCTTTGCTTGGGCGCCAGAGGGGCAAGATGCTGGAACCTATGCAATCCTTTTACAAGGTAAAGGACATAAAGAGAAAACTGGAGAAGTAACCTGGTAAGGGTTTACTGTTTTAGAGGTGGGATAAATCTGAATAAATATATGGAAGGAGGCATTCTATGAAGGAACTAGAAAGAAGAGATTTTGCCAAACAAACACTGAAATGGGGAGGAGTACTGAGCCTCCTCACTGTTCTGAACCCCCCAAGAGCGGCTTTGGGTGCAGGCCCAGGCGGTGGGAATCCTCTGAAAGCGTTGCAAAAGAACCCCTTCCTACAGAGGGATGATCTGCAAGACGCCCTCAAGTCACTTTATATGACCTATGATTCTACTTCGCCCTATCCCCATAAATTCAACGACGTTATCTCCAAGGGTCAATTGGAGTGTCTGGAATTTATCGTTTCGAAGGGGCTGGAGAAAGAGTATGTAGACCACTATGTTACCACCATGAAGCCGATCCTCATGAGGGTCAAGCAGATGGTGAAAAAAGAGGGATCCGATAAAGCCCTCCACGGCATGTTTGAGGGTACCACCTGTTCATACCAGTTGATGGAGCGGATCGACGTAAAGCAGGGAGAACGTGCCTTCCCCTGCCCCTATAAGCCAGCGCTTGAGAGATGCAAGAAATGGCTGCCCAACCGGTTCGTTATGGAATGGAAAGATGTCTGCAACAAGTGGTGTATCCCTACCTGGCAAGGATTTTCCAACGTGATAGGGGTCAAAATCGCTATTCAACCCGGCGAAACATGTATCGTCAAATTGGCTTAACTGAATGCCAGAGGAGGACTATTCATGAATAGGAATAATAAACCATTATCGAAAGATGTCAGAGACTCATTGAAGGCCTGTGATGATATATCACGCAGGAATTTTGCCAAGAAGCTCCTGGGGATCGGTGCCCTTTCTTCTCTTACTGTATCCATCGTGCCTGAAGCAGCCCTGGCCTGGCTGGATGGTGGATTCTCACAGCGGGAAGATCTCGCAGATGCCATAAAGGTACTGGTCAAAACATACAGCGACACAAAACCGTACCCTCACAAGTTCAACGATGCACTGGTAAAAATGCACCTGAGGAACCTCGATTTTGCTGTGAGAAAAGGGATTTGGAAGGAACGGGCAGAACATTATGTGTGGACCTTGGGGGTGGTTGTAGACAGGCACATCAAAAAGGGTATAGAGATGTTTGGAAAAGACGCGTTTCTCTGGGGCAACTTCGAACGGACAAGCTGTTCCTATCAGCTCTACGAGCACATTGAGATTAAGGATGGTGAGCGTTCTGTCCCTTGCCCGTTCAAGCCAATCCTTGACCAGATACAAAAAGGTATGGGCACTTACCAGATCACCTGGGACGATGTTCACAATAAATGGTGTATTCCGGTCTGGTCGGGCTTTGCAAAGAATGTGGGCGTAAAGATAAAGGTTGAACCAGGGGAAATCTGTAGAGTAAAAGTTTTGTAAAAGCATCTGGTCATAGGTAAAAAACAAGGGACAGCACCTTTTTCTTCCTCTGCCATAAAGGTTTCTGTCCCTTGCCTTTTTGCCATTCCATAGTGTATACTCCTTTAGTTGACTATATGTTGATATGAACTACATTTATTTTATTCTCTTATAATACGTTATCTTCCCATCTCTCAAGTTCAAACTCCACTCTCTTCATGAGTAGTTTAGATCCAATAATGTGTAGAATAATTCCAACAATCGAACCTGCGATTGCTATGAGGGGATCTAACCAACTTGTATTGCTACGGTCAATGATAAATTGTACCAGTTCCAAAATAATTGAAACAAAACAAACAATTAAAAATGCCCAAACGAGGTACTTTTGTATCTCAATTTTTAGCCTTGACTTCTTTAGAGTAATTACTAGTGCATTATCTAGTTCAAAGAGATTATCCATAAGTACAAGTCCAATAAGCAAGGTCATAATGAGAGCGACAGTAGGAGGGGTTATCCAGTGTGAAAGAGATTTTATCCAAAATTCTGGGACTACTATTGAGAATCCTAATATCAAACAGGTTAGTGCAAATAAAATAGTGAAACTAATAATGGTTCTTTTCTCCACAATATTCTCCTTTCATTAATATTCTTAAAATATAGCATTTCGGTCGATCATCTTTTGAATATAAATTTTGCAGAGCATTATCGCACGTTTCATCCGCTAATGTTAAAGAATACAAGAAGATATTTAAAACGAGAAGGACGACAACCAAGAAAAGAGGGAAAATAAGTAGCTATCGTCTTCCTCAATACACGATAAAGTCAAAAAGTGTGAAACATGTAACATAAATTACTTTGAAGTGCAAGGGGTAGATTGCTTCAATTATCTGCTCCAGTTCCACTATTTACTATGTTCCAGGGTGACTTTCCTGGTTTCACCAGAATCAACTTCCACCTCTACATAAAAAATCAATTCACTCCCATCTCCGTCGGTTCCGCTTTTGGCTATCTGGCGGATGGTTCCACCTGAAACCTGATAACCATAATTGTTTTGCCCACTATCTTCTTCCTTTACATAAAGCACGTAAAACTTCAAAACTCCAGAAACGGCCGTTTCTAAATAATTTGTTACCTCCTGAACAACCAGGGTTGAAGTTCCATCATTAATCCCCTTAGTTGTTGTAATAAAGATATTGTTTACAGCATAAGATTGGTAATCCCAATTTTGATTATTGGTTGGATTATTATCTCCAGGCGGAATTTCTTCTCCTTCTGGAGCAGTCTGATTCACCCGAACAATCTGATTGTTCTTTACCTCAATAATCCGATAACCCCAGAAATCATCACTGCTCATTCCGGCACTGCCAGCAGAAGTGGTGTGAACCCACCAGGTACTACTCTCTTCATCCCAGCCTATAAAATCACTGTGGACGTGCCCTAAAAAAATATGACTAACTCCCCCTTCTCTTATTATTTTTACCATCTCTTCTCCACTTTCCTTATCATTCCACTCCTGATTGAAAAGCATATCTAGAAATTCTGTAGCTTCTGCATAGCCATCATTATCCTCATCTGCCAGATTGTTCTCCCCCCCTAATCTATGAATATCCCCCCTGGGATCATGGTGGCATAAAAGGATAGAAGTCCTTCCCTGTTGAAAAGCTTCTTCCAAATCCTTTTCCAACCATTCTACCTGTTCCTGGCCTAACGCACCTCCCCATTTCTGAACAATGAAATAAAAACCATCACGCTGGGATACAGTTCCATTATAGGTATTTGCACAAACAAAGTGGTGCATATCCCCATAGTTAAAAGAATAATAGGGAGGTCCTATCACTTGTTTCCAGTACTCCAAGCCGTCTCGCAACAATCCACCACCGCTCGCATAGCCATCATGATTTCCAGGAACCATAAAAATCGGAAGATAAAAACTGCTCAATATCTCCCAAGCCCAGGAATACTCCAGGTAATAAGGGCCACCAAAAACCAGATCCCCGCTGAAAAGAACAAACTCAGGATCAAAAAAAGAAATTTCTGCTAAAATCTGTCCTGTAATGTTCAAAGGATTAGCGTCATTATTTTCATCACCAGGGGGTACTAAGTAACCTCGAGGGTCACCCACATGAAGGTCAGTTAAATGGACAAAACGATAGCTACCCTTCGGTTCGGTTATAACCCTCACTGCATTGGGCTGAACATCAGACAGGCCTGAGCTTTCACTTGTAATCGAGAGATCAAAAATCTCTCGTGGCACCTGAGAAGGAACGATCCCTGTCACAGCATAACTGCCGGATAAAACATCGTAATCACATTCTACATCGCTCAAGTTATAGGCCTGGCTTACTCTATCGTGGGTAGATATTTTCACAACCCAGTCCTTTGTTTTTCCTCCATCATCCAAGCTAACCGTAGAAGTCAAGCTTTCGCCGGCCACTACTACAGCAGGTGAGCCCAGGACGGGATATATGATATATTTTATCTTTTCTATTAAAGGTAAAATATATGGAGGAAGTTCATCAGAATAATCAGGATCGGGAAGTGGAGAAAGGTTAATTCCTTCTGCAGCCCTTGCTCCAGAAAAAAGAAAAAATATGGGCAAGAGGAATGTTACCACCTTTATTGCAATCATCCGTTGGTGGACCACCTTTAAACAGCAACAAGAGGTTTTACTCATTAGACAACGTCTTTTTATAATTACACTCTTTTTTAATACAACGTATGACTATTCCATAGCGTTTGCTCTCTTTCTCAACCAGGATCGGACTTCCACAATAG
Source organism: uncultured Thermodesulfobacteriota bacterium (assembly GCA_964580455.1). Lineage (GTDB taxonomy): Bacteria > Desulfobacterota > WTBG01 > WTBG01 > WTBG01 > CAZOKO01. Next base: position 16,528 of record CAZOKO010000045.1, read on the forward strand.
GGGCAAGGCTCCTCCACCGGTTTATCCCATGTTGCAAAATCACACTTGGGATAACTAGAACAGCCATAAAAGAGTTTGCCTCGACGAGTTCTCTTTTCAATTATCTCTCCCTCCTTGCACTCAGGGCATTTAATCCCCAGGCTTACAGGTTTGTTGAGAGATTGAACAGTTTTACACTGGGGATAACCCGAACAAGCAAGAAACTTACCATAACGACCTGCTTTAATAAGCATGGGTTTGCCACATTTTTCACAAAATTCTTCAACGGCAGCATTCTGGCTATCTCCTTCCTCTCCCTTATCATCCAATGGCCGAATATATCTGCAGTTGGGATAACCCTTACATCCATAAAACTTACCATAACGTCCAAGTTTTATAATAAGATGCTCACCACACCGAGGGCATATTTCCTCCGTCTCTTCGCTAATAATATCAGATTTTTTCAATTCATTGTCTTTTTGATCTATGAGATTGATAAAAGGTTTCCAAAAATTACGAACTATCGGTTTCCACGAAATCTCTCCCCGGGCAATTTCATCCAGCTCTTCTTCCATCTGAGCAGTAAATTGATAATCAACATATTGTGGAAAATGGTTTACTAAAAGTTTACTAACCGTTAGTCCTAAATCCTCCGGGAAAAATCTTCGATCCGTCAACGTAGCATATTTCCTCGTCTGAAGAATATCAATAATGCTGGCGTAGGTTGAGGGGCGTCCAATGCCATATTCCTCCAGCGTCTTTACCAGAGTAGCTTCTGTATAGCGAGGAGGCGGCTGAGTAAAATGTTGTTCCGGCATAAGAGAAGCGAGAGTTAGAACCTGTCCTCTTTCCAGTTGAGGCAACATTCCCTTGTTTTCATCACCATTATCATCCTTCCCTTCAATATAGATCTTCATAAAACCAGGGAACTTTATGGTTGATCCTGTGGCTTTAAAAAGATACGAGTTTTTAGCCTCGATATCAACCGAAACTGAATCGAGCAAAGCCTGAGCCATTTGGCAGGCAAGTGTCCTTTTCCAGATGAGATCATAAAGTTTAAGCTGATCAGGAGTTAAATAAGATCGGATTTCTTTTGGTATTAAAGAAACATCTGTGGGGCGAATGGCTTCATGGGCCTCTTGAGCATTTTTAGATTTCTGCTTAAATTTTCGGGGGGTCCTCAGGCTAAAATCTTTTCCAAACAGCTCAATAACCTTTTTCCTAATACTAGAAAGCGCACTTTCTGCAAGATTAACGCTGTCTGTACGCATATAGGTAATCAACCCTGTCATACTGTCTTCTATTGTGATACCTTCATACAGTTTCTGAGCAATGGACATAGTTTTCTTCGCCGAAAATCTCAACTTACGTGAAGCCTCCTGCTGAAGTGTACTGGTTGTAAAGGGAGGGGCAGGATTCCGTTTTATTTCCTTGCGGCGAATCTCTTTGACCTTATATTCTGCATCTTTTAACTTCTCGACAATCTCATCCGCACCGACCTGATCCTTAATATAAAATTTATCCAATTTCCCACCATCAATCTCAGCAAGTTCTGCCGAAAAGAGGGTATCGGAAGAGCCCTCTTTAGAAGTAGAAAGGTTGGCTTTAATCGACCAGTACTCCTGAACTTTAAAAGCTTGAATCTCCTTTTCTCTTTCACAAATCAACCGCAGCGCAACCGATTGAACCCGCCCGGCAGACAGTCCTGGCCTTACCTTTTTCCAGAGAAAGGGGCTGAGATTAAACCCATAGAGGTAATCCAGCACCACTCTTGCTTGCTGTGCATCCACCAGCTGAGGAGAAAGATCCCTGGGATTTTCAAGTGCTTCTTCGATAGCCTCTTTTGTAATCTCGTGAAAAACAATTCTTCTTATCTTAAGATGCTTCCTCTTCTTAGTCTGGTGTAAGGCCTCATTATCGAGATTCAAAGCCACTGTTAAGTGCCAGGAAATTGCCTCTCCCTCACGATCCATATCTGTTGCCAGATAAATTTTTTCGCACTTACGCAAAGATTTCTCTATCTGCTTCAGATACTTTCCGCTGTGAGGAAGTATCTGATACAGTGGCTCAAAATCATTCTTGATATCGACCGAACCGGGCTTACTGGGAAGTGCCCGGATATGCCCCAGACAGGCTATGACCTGGTATTGTTTGCCTAAAAACTGGCTCAAGGTTTTTGCCTTGGTAGGTGATTCCACTACAATAAGCGCTGGAGATGCCATACTCATCTTTTCTCCTCTTTTAGTAATTCCTTTGATCTATTCGTACCCTTTTATCTTCTCACAAAAACTTTTCCCGGTAATTGTCTAATCAAACCCTGTAGTTCAAGCTCCAGGAGAGTAGTAGAAACCTGGCTACTGCTTAACCCTGTGCCAGCTATAATCTTATCAATCTGGAGTTGACCCTGTTCTAATAACTCAAGTATATTCCTGGCTTCTTCACTCACCAGTTCACCTTTGCCTTGCTGTGCATCAGGCAATCGAGAACAACCTCTTATCTGAGGAAGTAACTCATCAAAAATATCCTGCGTATCTTCAACTAACTTAGCTCCTTCCTTAATCAATTTATGTGTCCCTCTGCTCCTCAGAGAACCTATACTTCCAGGCACTGCAAAGACATCCCTCCCTTGCTCTAAAGCTAATCTGGCAGTTATAAGGGAACCACTCCGATGGCTTGCCTCAACCACTACTACTCCTAAAGAAAAGCCACTGATAATACGATTGCGGACAGGGAAATGTGAGGAGGCAGGAGAAGTAGACATGCGAAACTCAGAAACTAATGCTCCACTTGAAACAATCTCCTCTCTCAATTTTTTATTTTCTGCAGGATAATTAACATCTATACCACACCCCAGTACTGCAATAGTTCTCCCTTTTGCTAAGAGAGCACCTTTGTGAGCACTGGTATCAATCCCCCGAGCCATTCCACTCACCACAGTTACTCTCCCTAGAGCCAGATCATGACTAATCCTCTCGGTAACCAACTTTCCATAATGACTGGCAAAGCGTGATCCAACTACCGCAACAGCTACCTTGTCCTCTTTCCTGAGTTCTCCTTTCACATATAGAAAGGGAGGAGGATCATAAATATTTAAAAGATTAGAAGAATAGTTATCATCCAGAAAAGTAACCAGCGTAACCTGGTGCTTACGCATAAGCGCTAGTTCATTTTCAACCCGGGCAGCCTGATTAAATCCTTTTATCCCCTTAATAACCTTTGGCCTTAGACCTTCCACCCTTTCCAAATCCTTAATCGATGCCTGAAATACTCTGCCGGGACTGCCAAATTTCCTAATCAGGGTGCGATAGCTTATTTTACCTAAACCATCGACAAAACTTAAGGCTACCCAATCATAAATCTTTCTACCCTCTTTATCCATTGTTTATCTATGTCAGTTATATCGGCGCATCTTAAAATATCATAAATTCTGTGTTTTCTCTCTATCGGGTATCTATCTACATCAAAACGAACCTTCATTGTCAAGCATTTTAAATAAAGTTTTTTCAGAAAAATCTTGACATTACTCAATTTTTTCATTAAATCACACATACACAGATAAATATTATTAAAAAATCGTAAATTTCTCTAATCAAATTATTTATGGCTCTTTAAAGTTTTAAATGGGTAAGTAATGTTTATTGAATTTAGAA
>CAZOKO010000046.1:0-19853 GCA_964580455.1 uncultured Thermodesulfobacteriota bacterium
TTCCCAGGATTATAGCATGTTCAATGTTACCCACTCAAAACTTTAAAGAACCAAACTTAACGATGAAAGAAGATTCTCACTATAAAAAACAGGAAATAACAGGAGTAATCCTATCTGGCGGGGGAAATACCAGGATGGGAGAAAATAAGGCATTCTTGGAAGTGGATGGCCAAAGAATCATTGACAGGACGGCAGAACTATTCCAGGAAATCTTTAGTCAGGTTATCCTGGTTACAAACGAACCACTGGAATATGCATATCTTGATCTTGAAATTGTTGTTGATCTCATCCCCAAGAGTGGTTCACTGGTCGGGATCTATACCGGACTCTTCTACTCTTCCCATACTTACTGCTTCGTAACTGCCTGTGACATGCCTTTTCTAAGTAAAAAGGTAATAGAGTATATGATTACCATTCGAAAAAACTATGATGTAGTAATCCCTCATCTAAAAGATGGCTACCATCCACTCTATGCTCTCTATTCCAGGAGATGTCTGAAATTTATAGAAGAACTAATAAATAAAGACAATCTAAAGATCATCGACTTCTTTAATAAAATCAAGGTGAAAGAAGTGACATCAGATGAGATGAACTCCCTTGATCCTGCCATGAACTCTTTTCTAAACATTAACACACCTGAAGATTTGGAGAAGATAAAGAGCCTGGGTGAAAGGTAACTATTCAGCTCCCTGTCATTACTTTAGGAAGGACTTTCTCTAAGTTCTTTATGTGGTTAACTGCAAAATCTGAAAAAAAAGAATCCCATTATGATCGGATGCAAAATATAATACATCATCCGATCTTTTTTATTGACAAAACATTGTGATCTGATAAAATAATTATTATGGTATCCGATCGTATAAATAGACTTATTCAACGTATAGATGAGGGGAAAAGGGTTATTGACAAATACAGGCCATTGCCCCGGGTGATTCTCTCACGTCTGCGCAAACAGCTTATCATTGAATGGACATACAACTCAAACGCGATAGAGGGCAATACACTGACACTTAAGGAAACACTGCTGATACTGGAAGACGGATTAACCATTGGGAAAAAATCGCTAAAAGAACATCTGGAGGCAATAAACCACAGAGATGCAATATGTTTTGTAGAGGAACTGGCTTCTAAATCGCAAAAAATCACCGAAAGAAATGTAAGGGAAATTCATTCCCTTATTCTGAAAGAGATAGATTCAAAATATTCAGGACGTTACAGAGACATTCAGGTGAGAATAAGTGGTTCCGCTCATACCCCACCTGAGCCACTGTTAGTGCAGGAGTCCATGGAACGTTTTTCGATGGAAAGACTTCTTGATACTGCAGATCATCCGGTTATACAAGCTGCGATGGCGCATTTCGAACTTGTGTCCATCCATCCCTTTGTGGATGGGAATGGAAGGACGGCAAGACTTCTGATGAATCTGATTTTAATTAAAAACGGGTATTTCCCGGCAATAATCTTAAAAAATGATCGAAAGAAATATTATGATGCTTTAGAAAAAGGTCACAGAGGAAAGACAGATGATTTTGTTTTCCTAGTTGCCCGGGCCATGGAGAGAACCATTTATTTGTACTTCGAGGCAATCCCCGGGATTAAATCACATTTCCTCTCAATGGCTGAAGCATCAAAGATATCCCCCTATTCCAGAGATTATCTGAATATTATGGCAAGAAGGGGGGCAATTCCTGCATTCAAATTAAAGCGCAACTGGCTGGTGTCTAAAGATGCACTCGAAAGATACATCAAAATCCACAAAAAAGATTCCTGAAAAATATTATATAATAAATCAGGCATTGCATCTCTTTCGATAAGCACAATCAAGACGTTCACAGTCTTCGGTTTCCTTTCGAGTCCATAGAGTTGAAGTGCCTTCCACCTGCCTTTTTGCAATTTCATTAGTAACTGAAATAACTTGTTCTTCAAAATTCTTTAAATCATTTTCCTCAAGGCACCACCTCTGCGGAGGAACATCCCCTTCCTCAATAACTTTAATAATAACCCTCACCTCATTTGCCTTCATTCTCTTAGCAACTGATAGTGCATAAGCCATCAATTGAATCTTGTAGCGCTCCCTGTCGATTCCCCTCCCTGCAGAATACTTATAATCTACAACTGTCCACACCCCTTCAAAATCTCTATACAAGAGATCAATAATTCCCTGCACCACAACTGTCAAGGAAGAATCTTTCCCCCCTAATTTAAGCATAAACGGAATTTCTCTAAAAATCTGCTCTTCCCTCATTTGAGACAGAACAACTCCCAAATCGCTACTCAAAAATGCGATAATGCCTCTTTTCAGATTCTCCACTTCATCACTTCCTGACAAAATCCCCTGACTGAGAAACAGTTTATCTATTGCTTCTCTTTTTTTATCTACATCAAGCTGGAAGTCAATGTGCTTCAAAACAAAGTGCACCAGATTCCCTTTCTCCAAACCGCTCAGTTTTTGAATCTCTTTTTTCTGTCCTTTCAAAACTCTTTTATCACTTTCATCAAGATAGTTTGCCATACCCTCGTCTAAACCCAGACATTGCATATAGTAAAATCTCTGAGGACAAACCATATATTCACTGAGCGCAGTTACAGTAATACAAAACTCTTCAACAGGAAATGCCTTATGAAAACAGGACTGCTGAAGGATTTTACCAGTCAGCCCTTCGGTATCGAAATTTTTTTCCACCTTAACTTCTCTAATTTTCTCATAGCCCTGGTCAAACTGATAGAGACTTTTGTCCTGATGTGGAGGCAACTCACCGATATCCTCCTCTTGAACTTCACGCACCCATTCAGGCTGACGCTCAAGGAATTCATCCAGCCATATCCTCCAGCACTCGGCACCCCTTTTCTCAGGTTTTTCTCCAGACAAAACAAGATAATCCCGTGCCCTTGTGGCAGCCACATAAAACAATCTTTTTGATTCTGCATACTCCCTTTTGTTATGCAGCTCTGTAATCTCTTTATGAACCATGGTTGATTCAAAGTTTCCCTTAGAATCCTGATACAGCTTCAAGGCCAGTCCTTTTGATTCGTCAAAGAGGATGCGATCGAATCCCTGCCTGATGGAATGTCCCATATCAGGAAGAAAGACTACAGGAAACTCCAGGCCCTTAGCCTGATGAATGGTCATCAGCTTCACCACATCAGCATTTTCCAGAGAGGTTTGGGCTTCAGGTTCTATAGCATCTTCTTCAACCAGTCTTAAAAGATAAGTGATGAAATCCCTGAGCAGACCCGTCTCTTTTCTGGCAAAAGCCCTCGATAGTTCAATCAGCTTTCTAATATTGGCAACCTTTTGCTCACCCTGGAAAGTAGTCAGCATAATGGAATCATAATGAGTAGCACTTAGAATCCTTTCAATCAATTCTGCCGGAAAAAGCCTTTCCTTCCTGTTCTTCAGCTGGTTAAATATATCTATAAATTCACTTATTCTATCAGCATCTACATCACTTATCCTGGATCTTACTTCAATATATTTTTCACTGAAATCTACTATATTGAAATGGCTCCTGCCTTTTTTTATTCCTTTAAAAATCCAGTATAACGTCTCATCCGATATCCCTACCAGAGGTGACCTGAGTATTCCAACAAGAGCAACATCATCATTTTCCCCATCAAGATATTTTAAGAAATTAACTATATCCTTAATCTCCTGACACCCAAAAAACCCTCTCCCTTTGACTATATAATAAGGAATATTTCTCCTTCTCAGCTCCCGCTCATACAACTTAATATGGGTAAATCTTCTAAAGAGGATAGCAATGTCAGAAAATTCAGGACGAGGTTTTCTTTTCTCACCTCCATTCCCGTCTCTTTCATAAACCGCGATAGAATTTTCTGATTGTACTATTTCCTGAATTCTTCTGCTTATAGCAGAGGCCTCAATTTTTCTCTTCTGCTCACTCCCCTCCCCTCTTGAAATCTTAATCAGCTCTACTCTCGGGCATTCATCTTCCAGATCCCGTTGATATTCCTGATGGTCATCGTGGTTAAAATTGATCTCGTACCCTTCCTTCCCCCCGCTCATGACATAGCCGAAGAAACGGTTGGAGAATTCAACGATACCTTTATGGCTTCTGAAGTTTTCACTAAAGGAAACACTCCTGCCTTTTGCCCCCTCCCTTCCCAGTTCAGACTGCATATCCAAAAACACCGTTACATCTGCTCCTCGAAAGCGATAGATAGACTGCTTGTGATCACCCACAATATACAATTTCTTCGGATGCAAACTGATTTTATCTTTATACAAATCCTGCTCAGAAAGGAGAGACTCTTCACCCAAATCTTCAGAAAGATAGTAGACAACCTCTTTCTGAATCCCATTAGTATCCTGAAATTCATCAAGCATAATGACCTTAAATCTATCCTTCAGTTCCTTCCTGATCTTCCTGTTATGCTTCAATATATCCCGAGTCTTTATCTGCAGGGCATCAAAATCGAGCACCCCTCGCTGTAACTTCCAGTTCTGATAATGCTGATCTACCTTTTTAAGCATCTGTTGAAATTCATCAAGGTATTCACTGCTCAACAACTGATAATACGCTCCTTTCATCAAAGTGAAGATTTCTTCAAGGTTTTTCTTTATCTCCCTTACTGCAACAGGCCAGTTTCCCTTCACACAATTCTCAAGTTCTAATAGTGAACCACCCCTTTTAATCAGCTCATCTCCCCGGTTATTCGTGATATTGTGATAATTCCGAATCAACTCTTTTATATAAGAAAAGCTCTTAGCCGATTTTTTAACAGCGCCCTGTTTAATTAATGCGATTAATTTTTCCATGTTCTCTTCGAGAGAATGCATCCCTGAAGATAACAGCTTCTCTGCCCTTTGATAGTTCTTCTCTTTCATTTGATCGATTTTGTCCCAGCCCAGCCCTGAGCTATAAACCTCAGGGCATAACCTTTTCAAAAAGTCCTTAAGGCCACTCACCTGATTGTAGCCGGAAAATCCATAGTCATATACAATCCTCTCTACTACAGGGTTTTTACTCTCCAATTCTTCCATTGCAATCCCGTGTACAATCTGTTCCAAAGCCTCTGAAGTCTCATAATCATCTAAAATGGCAAAGCCCGGATCAACTGCTGCTTCTACAGGATTTTCTCTCAGGATCCCTGCGCAGAAACTGTGGATGGTTTTAATATGAGCCCTTTCTAATCTTCTCAATCTATCTTCCCAAAAGGTTTTCTCTTCAGACTCAAATATTTTCTGCTCAATAGCATCTCTTACCCTTTTTTTCATCTCTGCCGCAGCTTTTTCTGTGAAAGTAATCGCCACAATCTGCTCTATAGGAACAGGTTCATTAAAAGAAGTATTCCCTGATATCAGCGCAAGATACATATTAACAAGTGCACTTGTCTTACCAGAACCCGCTCCTGCGCAAAGACAGATATTCTCATCAAATTGAAATAATGATTCCCTGTTTACAGAAGAATATGAACCCATTTCCCTCATAACCATTTACTTTTGAAAATTACAATTTAAGAATTTTCCAGTAACCAGCATCTTGCATCCTGTATCCTGTATCCTGCATCCTGCATCCTGCATCCTGTATCCTGTATCCTGCATCCTGTATCCTGCATCCTGTATCCTGCATCCTGTATCCTGCATCCCTATTCTTCCTTAATATCAACCGACACGAATCGACATATATGAACATATTCACAAAACGTGCAATCCACCGGGCAAATGGAATAATCGCCAGATTTTACCTTTTTAACGATTTCAGATATTTTATTAAAAAGGTTCACCCTGCCCTCTTCTTTTAGCTCCATTCTCTTCTCTAAATCCTTCTCAAAAAAACAATCGGAGCTTTCAATAACATAAGGCTTCAACCTTTTGGCTTTCCTGAAAAGGTAAAATGTCCCTTCCATCAAATTGACCATCCCCTGTTTACTCATAAACTCCTTCATTGCAGCTAAATAAACAGGAATCTGAAAACATTCCACGCCTATCTTTTCCTTCTTGAGCAGATCTCTATAGAAACTGTCACTACTGCTATTCTTATAATCGATTACCCTGACCTTATCCGAGCTAAAATCAACCCGATCAATCTTTCCGCCTACCAGGATCTCTTTCTGGTCATAACCCGTGACTACAAGCGGCGGCATATCTCCTTTACCTTCATCACCATAGAAACTCCCAATCATAAATTCAAAATATGTTGGCAGAAATCCCTCATGTCTGTATCTGGACTCCTCATCGATAAACTTGTCCCAAAGAGGAGCGAGCTTCCTTTTTCGAATCTCCCAAAGATTCCTGTCTCCTGTATATTCCTTCTCTTCCCACTGCTGACAAACTTCATCAGCCACTTTTTTTATAAAGTTTTTCTCTTCTTCACTTCCAGTTACTGGAAGAAGCCCCTCTTCTTTCCTTGCTCTAAAAAATCGCTCCAGCACTTTATGAACAAGGCTTCCTTCATCAACCCTCTCAATTTCCTCCTCTGGAATCTTTAAAGGAAACACTTTCAATATCCGTTCCAGGAAAAACCTGAAGGGACAATTAACATAGCTCTCAAAATGTGTTGGACTCCAGGAATGTCCTCCCCCTGCCTCAAAAAACTCCTTCAACTCTCTTTTTATCTCGTCATCTGTAATCAGCCCTGTCCACACACAGGCTTTATTTTTCCTGCTTATTATATTTTCTTCCAAAAAAAACTTTTCTCTTTTCTTCTCAATTTCAGCACATTGAAATATTTTTTTAAAATCACTCCTAAACCGCTCATGAGCAATCAATTGATTAAAAACAGAAGCCGTAAGGATCTCCTCTCTTTTTTTATCGTTACCTCCCTTCTCTTCATCATTGAAAGAAGGCCTCCAAATAGTGAAAGCAAGCCGATTTTCTATCTCCTCCTTCTCAAAACACTCTTCAAGTTGAGGGACAACGATCCCCCGGGCAGCTCCGAAAACAAAACCATCTTTCTTGTCCACCAGCCGCATCACCTCATCCAGATAAAGTGAAGGCAGGACGGTTCGCCCTTTTGCATCTATTTGGCCATAACTAAGATAGAGCCTTTTCCGAGCACAGGATAACCCCAGATAAAAAAGCAGTGGATCTTCCTCCCATTTCTCATCCATGAGAAGAAAAACTTTTTTCCTCGCCAGATGATTAAACTGTGCCTTGTCCTCATCCTTAAAAAGGGGATCCTGCCACATCCTGCCAGGGGAAGAATCCTCCATAAGCCCTCCCAAAAACAGATAATCAAAGGTCAGCCCCCTGCTCTCGTAAAGATTCAAAACCTTTACTCCATGGACAAATTCTCTCCCTGAAAGGATAAAGCTTTCCTCCATGAATTTCATAAGCAGGTTACAGAAGTACCTGTAAGTGGCACTCTCATCCTCTAAAAATAACTGCTTTACATTAGCGTTCAACTCTAAAAGAACCTCGTCGAACTTCTTTAACGAGGCACTATCCCTTTTCAAAATACCCTCATCTTCACAGCACATCACCTTACGGGGCATTCCCAAGTCCTGTACCAATCTTTTTAAAATATCAATGAATCCCCCTATAGTGTTTTTCTTCCTGAATGCCTCTATCTCTCTCTTCACATACAAAACCCTGTTCTTCAGTCTTTTAACCTCATCACTTTCCAGCCGAGCATCCGAATTGCCAGCTTCTTCACCAGAAGATTTTATTTTTCTGTCGATTCTCTCAATCAAACGGGTCAGCTTTCCTTCCCAACCGTTACCTCTATCGTCAATGATTCCTGCCCTTAAGATATAGGATTCCATTCTTTCACCAGCTATGGGATCTTCTCCTGCCCAGAAATCAATGTAATTTGATCTTATAATCTTCAAAAAAGTATTACGCTCAAAATTATTGTTCAGCACTTCAAAAATGGACAAGATGGTTTTCATTACATTATTGGAAAGAAGTGGTCTGCCCCTTCGAAAATACATGGGAATCTTGAATCGTTGAAATACATCTTCTATCATCTCACTGTATAAGGAAAGGTCTCTGAAGAGCACTCCAATCCCACCTGGCTTGACTCCCTCATCCAGCAGTTTTCTGATCTCTTTCCCAATCTCCTCTGCCTCCTGATAAATCCCTGTAGTTTCAATCAAGATAAGTTCATCCTTGATATTTACAGGCTCCATTCCTTCAGTAGCACTACCCTGCCTGAAGTAATTTTTAGTTATCTCACCCAATTTTCCCTGAGAGTTATTACGCTGGGGCTTAAAATCGAGATCAATATCTATATTGAGTTCCCAGAGACTTTCGAACTTTCTAATTGTTTTTTCAACGTAGCTGAATATATCATCCCGATCATGATCGTAAGGAATAATAATTTTAGTATGCTCTATTCTACTCGCCAGGGCGATAACGAGATCAAATTGAACTGGCGTAAAATCATATATGTCTTCAACCTTCAGATTATGAACACCTTTTAAAAAGGAAATCTCATTACCCTGATTTGCCACAAAATCCCTCACAGCTATATTCATATCACTGTAATCAATCAGCTCAAACTCTTTAAGCTTCACCTGGTAATAGCGATAGATACCAGCCAGTTCTCTAAGCCTTTCCTTGTCTTTACCCTTCCATTTCTTGACTATAGATTCAAATATAACACTGGACATATCATATGATTTCAGTATATTAATTAGATTATTTAGAGTTTTACCAAAAGTATTAGAATTGATAAGCGGTTTAAAATATCCATCTTCCTTATTCTTATAAATTTTTTCTACCACCCTCTCAATAAGGACTAACTGACCTGCTGGCGAAAGGATGGTTTTATGGCTTTGAATTTCTTCATATATCCTTTCAATCAACTGGGGAAAGGTAAAAATCTTCTTCCCAAAAATCACCCCACATTCGCTCTCATCAAGAGCAGATGCCATCTCCTCTTCCACCCTTAAGAAAGCAGGGAGAATATGCAGGGTATCATCTTCTAATAAATCATTGCTTTTCATCGTAGCCATTTCGTGTAAAATTTAGATGTTGATTGCATGCTATTAAAAAACAGCATCCTGTATCCTGCATCCTGTATCCTGCATCCTAACACTCCAAATAATTATTTTCTACCACATTTTGTAAAACAATCTGGCATAAAAACAATGGTGAACGATTTTAGCAAGCTGACCCCATACCGTCATTGCAAGCCCGAGGGGCGTGGCAATCTCCCAAAAAGGATAAGTTAAAATTCCGCAACACGCATTTATTTTTTCCACAAGTTTTTCTTCCAGCCGGTGTTTATTCAGGTAAAGGAGTTGAAAACCAAAACATTAAAGAAAGGATGGTGATTATCAATGAAAAAAACTAAACTTACACTACTAGGAATAGCTGTCATGAGCACCTTTCTCCTTACCTCCAGTGCAATGGCCTGGAGAGGTGGTATGGGAAGAGGTATGGGAGGTTTCGGAGCGGGACCAGATGGTTGTATATTCTTTTCTGTCCCCAATCTCGCTGAAGAGCAGTCAGCAAAACTGACCGATCTTCAAAAAAGTTTTATTATGGATACTTCAAAGCTAAGAAGTGATCTCGCGGTTAAAAGAATTGAACTTAATCAACTCCTTAGACAATCACAGCCCAAAAAAGAAGAAGTAATGGCAAAACAGGAAGAACTCTCTAATCTCCAGTCACAGCTTCAGCAAAAATGCTTGAGCAAACAATTGGACATGAGAAAAATCCTGACTGAGGAACAACTCTCTCAACTTCCCCCATATGGATTGGGCCCCTATCAGGGAAGTACGAGAGGCTATGGCCCACAGCAAGGGCAAGGTTTCGGTCCTGGCGCAGGAGGAAGCGGGAATAACATGCGCGGACGCAGACCTTGCTGGTGGTAACAAACATTTTTGCAAAAATATTTGTTGACTACCGCTGCAGTTTCTGCCATAATATTTTGTATCAGAGTAAGGGGGGTCGGGGACAGGAGATTGTAACTTGCCAAGGCAGTTGCCTTTGTCAGCCTTTCCCAAACCCTCTTTTTTCTTGTCTTCCTTCTACAATCCTCAAATAGATGCATAGCAATACCAGAGCTACAAACAAGCCTGCAATTTGAACCGTTGATAACATAAATACCTCCTATCTAATATTTCTGTTATGATTTCTAGATTCCTTTCGCAACACTGCACACATCTGTATTATTCACATTATACACTGCACCTGTGACGAATCTGGTCATTTACTTTTTTAACAACAGAGAAAGGCCTGAATAATAAGAGTTTTCATACACTTCTCAAATATTAAGTATTAGTTATGCAAAAACTTTCCCATCATTCATTTCTCTTAGATACTTGACATAATTAAGAAAAGAGGATATTTTAAAATCTTACACGTAACTTTTTCAGGAAAAGAATCATGAAAGCAAAAATTATAAACTCAACTCTCGAATTAGTGGAAGGGGATATTACTAAACAGAAGGTAGATGCCATCGTTAATGCTGCAAATACCACCCTGTTGGGAGGTGGTGGAGTAGATGGTGCCATACACAGAGCTGGAGGACATGCTATTTTAGAAGAATGCAGAAAGATAGGTGGCTGTCCAACCGGCGAAGCGGTTATTACTACTGGCGGCAATCTTCCTGCCAAATATGTAATTCACACTGTCGGTCCTGTATGGCATGATGGTTCTCGCAGGGGACCTGAACTGCTGCGGAATGCCTATAAAAATTCTCTATTGCAAGCTGAAGAAAACAATCTGGCAAGCATTGCTTTTCCATCTATCAGCACCGGTGCCTATCGATTCCCTATAGATAAAGCTTCGCATATTGCGCTCTTAACCGTTATTGAACACTTAAAAGGTAAAACTAATATCAAAACCGCTCTCTTTGTTCTCTTTGGTCCTTCTGCATTTGAAGCTTACAAAAAAACCCTGCAGCAATTGCTTACCGAGGATAAGGATATCAAACTAATATAACCAGTTTCGTGTTACGAGTTTTAATACATTATGTCAAAATACTACTACATAGCAATAGGCTTAATTGCAGGGCTACTGATTATCGCCCTTACTGTAATATCCCAGATCGACAAAACCATACTCAATCCATCAAAAACTCCTGCTGGCACCGTTAAATCTGACTCATCTCCTCAGATAGATAAACAACCATACCATAACCTGTCTTCCAAAAAACGAAATGATAACACCTCATACTCAAAATCTTCTGTTAAAAAAAAATCAGCTGACAAGCCATATTTTCCACCTGACATTCTCAACCTGAGGCTTGTTGGAACAACTGTATTCGGAGAAAAGTCTTCTGTTATTATAGAGGACATTATCAAAGGCACTCAGGGATTTTACCGTTTAGGAGATATCATAAAAGGATTTACAATAACTAAAATCCTAAAAGATAGTACCACCCTGACCAAAAAAGATCAGGAACTGGTGCTAAAATTAGCCCAGGGGGGTGTTCCTCTCCAATCAGGAGAATTTGCCAGAAAAACAGGTGAATCATCCTGGATGGTATCTGCAGATAAACTTACAGACATGGTAAGCAATATTAACCAGTATGTAGGACAAGTAGTTGCCTACCAGCACCGTGAGAACGGCAAACCCGCTGGTTTCCGAATTCGCCATTTAGAAGAAGGAAATGATTTTGAAAAACTGGGGATTGAAAATAGAGATATCATAAAGAAGGTAAACAGCCGGGAAGTAAATGATCTGCCAGACGTTTTAAAGACAGTTTATCAACTGAGTGACGAAACTACTTTCCAAATAGAAGTGGATAGAAATGGTCAGACAGAAACCCTGAATTACCAGTTAGACAAAAAAGCAAATACGCTCGTGCCTATCATCTCCGGCATGCTCAACACTACCCTTAACATAAAAGATAAAAAGTAATATGAAATGGTTTCTATACTTTATGAGTATCTATTTTATCATTGTAGGGATTATTTTCATACTTTACACTGACTGGACAAAAAAGCTTTTCCAGAAAATGCTAAAGGGCTTTAATTTTAGATGGTTCTTTCCCCTTCAATTGATAATTGGTGTTCTTTTCATTTTCTCCACAGACTTGACTCACCATCCGTGGTTTGTCCTGGCACTGGGATTTTTAATCCTGGGAAAGGGAATCTATATCCTCTTATCCCCTAAGAAACATATTGATACTATTATAAACTGGTGGATTTATAAAGTCAGTGATATCGCCTATCGCTTCTGGGGTCTCGTTATCCTGATTTTAGGAATCACCCTCCTTTCCCTGTTCCCTGCACCCTGACCCCTCTACCCTAGAAACAGCCTGATTTAGAAAATATTTATCATTACAAGCAATCTTTACTTCTCAACAATTGCAATTATCTATAAATAACATAACTATTATGAAATGGGGTGGAGTCTATGCTGTTCAGGGTGGTATATAAAAACCCCCAGCATTGTTGTTGAGGGTTATCGAAAGGAAAAATGGGAATAAATCTTACTTATATTTATTCTCTATACAATGTGGGGTGTAATACTGGTGTCTGGTCATCATCCCATAGTGGGATTTTAAGGGACTTGTATAAACACTAAATGCTGAAAACCATTTATTAATAAGGGTTAAAAAAGTCAAAGTGTTTTGGGCACTGATTTGAATTTACTTTAAAACTTCTAATTGGGTTTATCGAGGGATTAATCTTGTCCGATTCTTCCGGATTGCTTCTGATTTTTCATCTGCCCCAATGACTTTAACGATAGGGTTTCAGTAATTCCAACAGTCTTGTATCAACTCGACATCCACGTTCTGCTGCTTTATCTAAATGAATTATTGCCAATTTATAATTCCCTCTGTAGTAGTAAGTAACGCCAAGATTGTTGTATGCATCTGAAAAACTGGGATCCAAGGAAAGGGTCTCCTTATATTCAGAAATAGCCTCATCCAACTTATCTTTTTTGCAATAGGCAAGTCCCAGATTATAATGTGCTTTTGTTAAGTCGGGGTTGATGGCAAGTGCCTTTTTGTATTCCGAGATGGAATCATCCAGCAGCCCTTTTTTATAATAGGCAAGTCCCAGATTATAATGTGCTTTTGTTAAGTCGGGGTTGATGGCAAGTGCCTTTTTGTATTCCGAGATGGAATCATCCAGCAGCCCTTTTTTATAATAGGCAAGTCCCAGATTATTATGTGCATCTTCATAATTGGAATTGAGCTGTATTGCCTGCTGATAATGATGGATCGCCTCGTCAATCTTTCCCTCTTTTTGGAAAATTTCCCCAATAGAAACATGTGCCTGGAAAGACTCCCGGTCTGTGTACAACCATTGACTAATAAAAACCTTATGATTCTTAAAGTATGTGTTGCGATTGAAACTAATTGCACCACACGCAACCAGAAGCGAGATCCCGGCAACAGTTATACCTCGCCGGGTCGACGGACGATTCCAAAATATTGAGACCAGTACTCCTACCATACCGATCACTCCCATTAACGCCAAGAATCCATATCGCTCTGCAAAACGTGCTTCTTGGACCAACAGGTTGCCCGTCGGCAATAATGCCAGAATAAACCATCCCAACCAGAAAAGCACCTTAGAACGTACAACCGACCACTTCCTGTAAGTTGCCACGATTAACAAGATTAAAACGGCAAGCACCAGCAGTTGACGCCAGGCTGATATCCATACCTTCAACTTTGGCTCATAAACAAGTTCGACAAATGGGACGAACATCGTCTGCAGCGTGTATAAGAACGACAGGAAGGGGCCGGAAGGACTGTTGAAAACTGCAAAACGGTACTCCCCCGTACCGCCAAACATCAGCCAACGGATCAGAAAATAAACGAGCAGGATCAAGAATACGGGGGTGTAACGCCGCACCCACCTATACAGGCTCCGTCCCGGAGCATCCGCAGAAATGCCTAGCATGTCAGCCAGAACAAACAGGCCTGGCACAATTACTGCCTGCTCCTTGCTCAAGAGCGACAGGCCAAACATAGCCATTGCCAAGACATACCACCCCCTGGCAGAGAGCAGAAAAGCATACACCGATGCTATAACAAAGACTGCGGGGATTAGTGTTTCCCTACCCGAACAGATCGGGTAGACAGTACATGATGCAATCGGATGGACTGCAAACAGCCCCGCTCCAACGAGTGCGGGCAGAGTTCGGATATTGAAGGCAGGCAACCGCAGCAGAGCGTATGTCAAAAGAGCAGCAACCCCCATCAGCACGGCGTTGAAAAGGTGATACTGCCCGGGGTCATTTTCATGGATGAACTTCTGGCCGACCATTGTCAACCGACAAACAGGCCGGTAATATGGAAGGTTGTACCAGTGTCGCTCGCCAAAGACTCTGAATATATCGACTAATGACCGGGGTGTAGCTTGGTCCAAAATCAAAGTGTGATCGTCGTAAAGAAAATCATTGGACATCGACGGTAGATACAATGCTATTACCAAAACAAACAATATCACCGGCACGATTTTCTGCCACAGAGTCGAACCTGCCCGGCTTGTCCTTTTTTCTTGCAAAGAAGGTTTTGCTTGATCTTTTGTTCGTTTCTCAAAGATTTTTTTATTCTTACCATTTTTTGTGTATAAAGTCTTTTTCGCAGTTTTGGCTTTCCTTGCAATTTTTTTCATCTTAGATCGGCTGGTATTTTCACTATCTGCAACCATTTCGCGACTTACAGACAGGCAGAATTAACGTGATTTCTCAAATCATCTATATTGACGATCGAAACAGTTGATCGCTTATTCATTGTATTTTTGAACTTTTTAAAAGAGATTCTGAAGGAACCCAATCATTCCATTTGTGATAATAGAACTATAGGAGATGATCCTTTGTGTGTCAATAACGATTTCCACTTCAGTATTAAACATGGCTTCCTTACCTTTTCCGTCGCGATACCCTTTTTCAACACTGCCTGCTAAAGTCGACAGGTTCCCGGCAATTGTTTTTACCTGACATCCTTTTTCATAGATTATTTGAGGAGTTTCTTTTGGAGGTTTTGGCTCCCATTTTCTCCAGTCCTCAACAGGATCGGATGATGGGGTTTATGGTAGTGTAAGTTTTCCACATGAAATTGACACACACAATATGTTGATATGCAAAAGAGAAAGGCAGGAGTCCCTCCTTTTAGAACTCCTGCCTTTTCATAAGCGTTGCCCAATTCAAGTTAATATATCACACCAGTATAGTAGAAGGTACAGCAATCCTGCCTGTTAAGCGTCATGTCAATCAGTACCATGATGTCGAGGATGTCGATGCTGCCATCAGGAGCAGTACAATTAGGCGGTGTACCGGTAGGTACATCCGCCCGTATTGCCTGACAATCATCCGGTGTGGCCATCGTCAAGGCAAAGTCAACTTCACACATGACATCATAAATATCGACTATTCCATCACCACAGTCCCAAACAGGAGTTAAAGGATCATCAGGAGGACACACATCCCCACACACAAAAGGACAGACCGTTCCTGGCAATCCAGCTGTTGTTAACTCATAACCTTCATAATTACTTGCAATGATGTTTTCTGGTATTTGGGTAAGGCAAGCGGTTCCCGGGCAATCTTCTGAAAGATCGAACATCTCATAGACGATGGTTACGATATCGCAGAGTCCGGGATTAATGGCACAACCGGGGTTTTTGCAGAACAGGATGACCCTGCAACAACCATTGGGAAGTTCAAGCACAGCACAGTCAAACATGGTGGTTCGCTCGGTGAGTTCACAATCGACACAAGCCATACAATCAATAGGGTCATCAGCCACATCGTATTCACACATATCAAACTGAATACCGCCTACAAGATCTTCCGGATTGTCAAGGCAAATGGGTTTCTTGCAGGCATTTGTCTGACCGGGGGTACAGAATATATTTTGTGGTTCGAGCATAACCTGGGCTGATAAAAAGCAAAACTGTCCCGGTAACGATTCCACCCCAAGTGGAAAGCGAAACAACAAGATATAGTATATCATGAATCAGCATTGTCCGGTTAAGTTTTTGCAAATGAAGAATCAAAAAAGTATTAATACCACTAAGATTAAAACTAACCTTGACTGGTACGCTATTATTGGATCCCCTCTTGCTATCAGCACAGAGGCATCTGCTAGCTTTAGGAAGGTGTTTAAACCAATGTATGATCCAGAATATTTCTAAAATATCCATAATTTTTCACCAGATGCAATTGCACATCTTGCAATCATTTCTAGTTGACACACGAGAGGGGTTTTCACTATACTTACCCCATCAAAAAGCGATTTCTTATCAATTCCAATCTTGGCACAGGCTAACCCGATAAAACAGCAAGGTCAATAGTAGACGTTTCATTCATGCACATGCTAGTATCTCGTATCGTAATTTTCAATACTAGTTTTGAGCAACTGACCCTAATGATTATAAGTATTCATATCGGTTTTTACGTGTGCGAATTTATGATACGAGACACTATCTACCCTGAAATCAGACTACATCTTAATGGACATCATGCACAAGCAGACCCTTGACGCCCTAAATCTCAGCCAGTTGCTCCAGGGAGAGAGAATCTTTACTTGGGGAGAGGTGAAAGGTCTAAATTGAGGAAGTAAATTATTGCGGATTTCTGCTTGCGGGAAGCATGTTTAAGTTTCGTTTGGATCGAGCGGTTGAGGTTTCGCAACTCGCAACGCAAATACTCTTGACTTCAACATGTCGTAAGATTTCAGAGATATTAGAGGCTATGATACATAGAAAATTATGGACTATTGTCTTCTTTCTAATTGTTTTATCCACGCTTAGTCTCGGGCTATCACACGCGCAACAGACAGTTAAGAAAGAGAGCCCAACTGCTTCTGATTCCGAGAAACGAACCGGTAATAATATCCCCCAGTTTTTCCATAGAGAATTTCAAAGTGATCCCCCGGCCCCTCCATCTCAGTGGGCTAGGCACAATGTATGGGCCAGAACTCCAGGGGCAATAGTTAGGCGGGGACCATTTACCAGCATTCAGGTTAATGTGGACGAGTTCGGCAACAATATTGTGGGTGATGCAGCCAACGAGCCTTCCATTGCTATAGACCCAACTGATCCGGACAAGATTGTCATTGGTTGGCGACAGTTTAAAACTGTCAAATCTAACTTCCGTGAAGCCGGCTGGGCTTATAGCCATGACGGTGGCAAAACCTGGACATTTCCGGGTGTTCTTGATCCAGGTGTCTTCCGCAGCGATCCGGTTTTAGATGCCGACTTAGATGGAAATTTCTACTACTATAGCTTGACTAAGGACTTAAACGGGGTCTTCTTTTGTAATTTGTTTAAATCAACCGACGGTGGTGTTTCCTGGCAGGATCCAGTTTTCGCTTATGGTGGTGACAAGATGTGGTTGGCTGTGGATAAGACCAGTGGCATAGGTAGAAACAACATATATGCCGTATGGCAACGCCCTTTAAATCCCTATGGCAGGAGAATATTCACACGCTCGACTGACGGCGGGCAGACCTTCTTCTTTCCGATAGAGGTTCCCCATCTGCCAGCTCTGGGGACGATGGCTATAGGTCCTGATGGGGAGGTGTATGTATCTGGCATTAAAACGCTCTGGGTCTTGTACTTCTTTCCAACCTTCGTAGTAGTTAAGTCAACCGATGTCGGCAACCCGACCACCATGCCTACCTTCACCCCGACATTGGTCAACATGGGAGGGTTCTATATCTATTTCTACTATTTCGGTATAGCCGCCGGACCCAATCCCCAAGGATTGTTAGGACAAATATGGGTTGCCGTTGACCACTCCAGCAGCCCATCACGTGGCAACGTCTATGTGCTGGCCTCAGTTGTTTCTCCCTGTTTGCTTGATCCTCTGGACATACACTTCATTCGCAGTACTGACGGAGGTGCCACCTGGAGCAGTCCTGTGCGTGTAAATGATGATCCAATTGGCAACGGTGCCTGGCAGTGGTTCAGTACCATGTCTGTTGCACCCAATGGCCGTATTGATGTTGTCTGGAACGACACCCGCAACACTGGCCATGTAAACCTGTCCGAACTGTACTACGCGTACTCTCTGGATGCCGGTGAAACATGGTCACTAAACATTCCAGTAAGCCCCGTATTTGACAGCTACCTCGGCTGGCCCAATCAGGAGAAAATTGGTGATTATTACCACATGATCTCAGATAATTACAGCGTAAATCTTGCATATGCTGCCACATTCAATGAAGAACAGGACATTTATTTCCTGAAGCTGGGCGATTGCAATAATAATGGCATTCATGACAGCGATGATATCGCCTCAAGTACCAGCCAAGACTTAAATAACAATCTTATTCCCGATGAATGTGAGCCCTAGTGTCTGTGCGGTCTCTGTTTGACCCATGTTTTCTTAACACCCGGCCGTTACCAGCCACGCATGTCAGGGTAAGAAACTATTGGCACTACAATAGGTCAACTCTTTGGTTGACAATTAAATGAGCGACTTCATGTCGCACACTTATACTACTACCATCAAGGACACCGATCAGGAAGCAGATATTATCTACGTTGCGTATGTAACAATAAAAAATCGCTTAAGCGGATTGAAAACTTTGGTAAGAAATGTTGAAAGCGGGGTTTACGAAGGTTACATCACGTAGGGTTAAATATTTCGGCTTTCTAATTGGCGTCCATAATGGTAGTAGTATTAAATCTTAGTGGGCAGATGGTAGATACAAGATCTAGGAGGAGTAAATGCTGATCAGGCGTGGTTATAAGCCATCACCTGCATCTGGTTTGTTAGAGGAACTACTACCCGTCAACCAATCAACGGCCGCTTGACGCTCCGAAAACACCTGCACCATCCATCCCCTGTTTTTACACACGGTTTCATAGAACCGTACGGCCTCCTTTGCTCTGAGACGCGTCGGAGGAACGATTGCCACGCGGCCCTGCCTGTCCGCATTCTCTTCAATGTATTGCTCGGTGGGCAGCTTATAGATGTCCATGAGTGATGAGTCCAGCTTCATTTCTGTGGTGTTAATAAGAAACCTATTCAAGCCCTTCTCTTTTTCCAGAGCAATGAACTCAGAAGTTGATTCGCGCAAATCGCTCGCAGTAATGTCGCCTTTGTATACAACCTCGACAAGCTGCAGCGTTTGGTTGTGCTCATAGGTCCACGGCATATTGTTCTCCTCTAACAATCATCATACAGTCGGTATAAACCTGATCAAAACTCGTTTTATTCCTCCAGTCTCCCCCTAACCACCGCCACCAGCCTCTTCAAATCTTCCTTTTTCAATTCCAAAAGAAAATCAAGATCAGTTTCCGTTTTTAATAGTCCCTTGAGTATTTTTATCAGTTCTTCTTTATTCATAAACATGTCTATTTAGTACTGTCAGATTGATTAGTGTAGAACATAGTTCAAGACTAACCGATTATCAAATTTAAACTGATCCACTCAACACTACCACATCAAACCTACATTAAGATTGTTTGTATTCTCAAGGCATAAACAACAACTTATCTTATCTATTTTCTCTCAAAATAACGTTTCTGAGAACGCTTTTACTGCGTAAATTTTAGCAAATTTTAAGGGGTCTAAACCTGGTTTATTGAGCAACTAATATTCAAACCCTACTTTTGATGTTTTCTCCTTGCTACTTAGGTCTCATTACAATGCTCATACGTTAATAATAATTAAGATACGTAACAATTTCTTCAATATTAACCTCTTTCCAGGGGAGTGATGCGACTACTGTCATTCCCCTTTTTCTATTCTTAATGTGATGATTCAATATCCTAACATTTTTCTAACAAACTACCTAAAAACAACCTAAAACAGAAGAAAATAAAAGTTGAGATATAACCAGCCAACCGCCTGAATTTCTAGTTTGATTTATTCTAGTTCCATCTTTTGATGAGGTTCATAACCCGGAGGTCGTTGGTTCGAATCCAACTCCCGCTACCAAGAAAAATCAAGGACTAACAAATGTTTGGTTCTTTAAAGTATTGAGTGGGTAACATAGAAAATGGTATAATCCTGGGAA
>CAZOKO010000047.1:0-19362 GCA_964580455.1 uncultured Thermodesulfobacteriota bacterium
GCCCATTTTTACTGGGTGACATAGATGACAGAATTTCTACTGCAAATTCTGGGTTTATAATAGATTTATAATTATTGTTGGGTGAAAATAAAAAACTTATCTTTATTTTACTGGGTTATCTTCAATAGTAATTTTGAAATTATATAGCTCTTATTAACACAGAATGAATAAGAATAAAATAGGAATATTTCTGATTTTTAGTGTTTTATATTCTTATTTATATTCAAAAAAGAGTTCCTAAAATTTGGCTTCAATTCTTTTCAGCATGTTTTCATAGTGGGTTCCTTTCCAGAATATCCTTTTACAGTTAGTGCAGATGGAAAATGATTTTTGCGTATTAGATACATAATCAGGCACTCTATCCTTTGCAATCTCTGAAGGCATCTCTTCCAGTTTCTGATTGCAGATAAGACAGAGAGTAAAAACTTTATGCGGCTGGTATTTAAGGTGATAATGATCTATCACTTCCTGTAATTGTTTTGTGGGATTATTCTCTATTATGAAGAGTAGTTGATTCTTGATATCCTTGCGGTTTTTAAGACTGGTTTTTCGGGTGATTATATGGCGGTTTTCATTGATTGCCAGTGTTACAAGCTTATCGTCTTCAGTGTCTCGATAATAGAGGGTATCATAGCCTAACATTCTAAGCCATTTGGATAGTTTTCCTAACATAACGTCAGCTATAAATGTTAATTTTTCCATGTGGCGGGTTTAAAGAGAGTGTTAATATTGGCAAACTGGTTTTACCTTGATAAATTCTATGAGAAATGATAGATTCTGTCAACTTTCTTAAACATTTTTAATCTGATAATGAAATGACTATGCTGGATGATTTTGATATCCCGGGGATATTAAAGGCTTCATTAAAAAACGGTGGTGATTTTGCCGATGTCTTCTGCGAGTACGTTCGCCCTACAACTATTGTTTGTGAAGATGGAAAGATTGAGAAAATCGTTTCCGGTATTGATATGGGTGTTGGAATGAGGGCTATCTATAACGCTAAAACGGCATATGCCTACACAAATCAGCTTACAAATGAGGGTCTTTTTGAAGTAGCGGATGCGGTAAGTTGTGCCTGCAAGGGAAATTTTTTTGGGAAGGACATTAATTTAATAAGGAAGAATCCAGCGATAAACCATAATATTAAGAAAACGCCACAGGATGTGAGTATAGATGATAAAGTGTCTCTGGTTAAAAGGGCAAACGATGTAGCTCGTTCCTGGGACAAAAGGATAAAGCAGGTTAAAGTTGTTTATAGTGATTCAGTTCGTAAAATAGCTATTGCCAATACAACAGGTGAATTTGTTTACGATAATCGTATCGGAATCATATTTTTTGTGCAGGTTGTTGCTGCTAAAGATGATGTTATTCAGACCGGTTATGAACCTGTTGGAGGTTTTGTGGGTCTAGAATTGTTCGATGAGAATTCACCTGAGAAAATAGCAGAGATCGCAAGCGTTAGGGCATTAAAAATGCTTCAGGCAAGGAGAGCTCCTGGAGGGAGAATGCCGGTAGTGCTATCAAGTGAAGCCGGTGGAACTATGATCCATGAGGCAATAGGACATGGATTAGAAGCGGATCTGGCTCAAGTGGGTCTATCAGTTTACACTGGACGAATAGGAGAAGAGATAGCATCCCCGCTGATTAGTGTGGTAGATGATGCTACCCTGGCTAATAAAAGAGGTTCATATTCCTTTGATGATGAAGGGGTGGGAGCCCAGAGAACCAGTCTTGTTGAACAGGGTGTATTGAAAGGATATCTCTATGATCGTCTGACTGCTATAAAAGATAATGTGCAATCAACTGGAAACGGGAGAAGGGAGTCTTATAAGAGCAGACCAATACCGCGAATGAGTAATACCTTTATTCTACCCGGGGAGATGTGTCCTGAAGGGATTGTACGTTCTACAGATAAGGGACTTTATGTAAAGAAAATGGGTGGCGGACAGGTGAATACAGTAAACGGTGACTTTGTATTTGAAGTAAGTGAAGGATATCTCATTGAAAATGGAGAAGTAGGTGAAGCGGTAAGGGGTGCAACTCTTACCGGTAACGGACCTGCATTGCTAAAGAACATTGATATGGTGGGGAACGATCTTGGATTTGGTATTGGCACCTGCGGAAAAGATGGGCAGGGAGTACCTGTTTCTGATGCTCAACCGACCCTGAGAATACCTGAGATTATTGTAGGAGGAGAAGTTTAGGCAGTCATAATATGATTGCATAGTGAATTGAATTCACTTACGGTTAAGGTTTCTGGCCTTCTTTGGGGGTCAATTCCAGTGTGTTCTATGGCTTGCATTATCTTTTGTTTGCTCCGATTGAGATAGTTGGCACCTTTCATGGTATTTAGAAAAGTTTTTCTGCGTTTTGAAAAAGACGCTCTTACCAGTTTTTCAAATAATTGCTCATCTTTTACATCTACAAGAGGCTTATCTTTTATATTAAATTCTACTACTTCAGAATCTACCATGGGACGGGGATAAAAACAATCGTTTGTAACTGTTAGCTGTTTGGATACATCAAAGTAGATCTGAGAAAAAATGCTGATGGTTCCATAGTCTCTGCTTCCGGGTTGGGCAACAATCCTGTCAGCAACTTCTTTTTGTAACATTATGATAATTGTTGCAATGATAGATTTTAGTTTTAAAAGCTTGAAGATTAAAGGGCTTGTCATGTAATAGGGTAGGTTGCCAATAATCTTCAGTCTGGTTTTATGTTTAGTGAAAACTTCTTTGTAGTCAAAGTGTAACGCATCGACTCGAATGATTTCAACATTTTTGTTTTCTATGATTTTTTTAAGTATAGAAACAAGTGCCGTATCATATTCAAGCCCGACAACCATGGCTCCCTTTCCGGCAAGAGGAAAGGTGAGTATTCCCAGTCCTGCACCAATTTCAATTACAATATCGTTGCTTTTAATGTCAGCCAGGCGAACAATTTCTTCAGCAATAAATCGCTTATAAAGAAATGTCTGTCCCAGTCTCTTCTTAGGCTGTATTCTATTCCTTTTTAAGAGAGAGAGCAGTTCAGTTAATTCCTGATCTTCGTGGCGGTTTTTATGTTTCATTGTTTTTTTGTGCATGATTTAATCCAGATTCTGCAGTTAACCACAGATTTACCCCGTTAGATTGCACTATTCACCGCAGAGACCGCTAAGATCGCTGAGGTGATAAAAATTTTATTGGGTGAAAATCCCTATTCTATTGGCAAAACAGAAGTTTATATTTTTATTTATAAATTTATATTCTCAGCGTGCTCTGCGATCCCCCATTAGATGTTATATAAGTAGATGTTCATTAACATGATAAATATCTAACGGGGTAAATCTGTGGTGAATAGTTAAAATTTTATAAAAAATGGAGCTAGTCGTTCATAAGCTTTTACCAGGTGTTCCGGTACAACTACCGATTCTGCTAAAACAGGCATGAAATTGGTATCACCACTCCATCTGGGAACTATGTGAAAGTGGAGGTGATCTTCAACGCCGGCCCCGGCAATCCTGCCCAAGTTCATTCCGATATTAAAGCCATCAGGTTTTATTGCTTTTTTAAGTATGCTGACTGATTTTCTAAGAGTGAGGAAAAAGTTTAGTGATTCTTCTCTGGTAAGGCCTTCTAAAGTATCTATATGTTTCACTGGTGCAACAAGAAGGTGACAATTAGTATAGGGATACCTGTTTAGCATTACAAGGGAAAACTTCCCATGATAGAGAATAAGTTTTTTCTTGCTTTGTTTTACAGATAAATTATGACAGAATATACATTCATTAGATTTGTCTCCCAGGATGTATTCCATCCTCCAGGGTGCCCAGATTTGTTTCATTATACTCCTTTCACTGATCAAATAGTTATAATATGGTGAGAAATGTGCTCTCCGATTTCAAGTATTCCTATAGTATTTACAGCAGTGAATCGTTTGTCAGTTGGAGAACCAGGATTGAAAAAAAGTACACCATTTTTAGTAAAAGATGATGCATTATGGGTGTGTCCATAAACCAGGATATCGATATCATCGAACTCTTTAATAATTCGATCTTCAATCCCTGCAGGAGATCCCCACCCGTGAATTAAACCAACCTTATAGCCTTCAATAGGAATAACCAGTTTTATTGGAGAGCTCTGTTTTATTTCGCATGAATCCATATTACCAGCAACAAGTTTCAATTTCTTATCTGAAAAAAAGTCGAGGACACTTAGTTCAACCACATCACCTGCATGGAGAATCATATCTACATCTTTGAAGTATTTTGCAATACGCTCTTCAAGATGATCTGGGAAATTATTGAGATGAGTATCAGAGATAACACCGATTTTCATGAGTTGCCTTTGATGTTAGTGCCCTTATAGATATGATGTTTAGACTATAAACCAGTATCCAGTATTGTTTTACACAACAAATTATATGGACATACTTAACTCTTTAGCAGAATCATTTAATGATAAATTATACTGTCACTATTTCTATATCTCCCCTGGCTCCAAACTGGTCATCAACAATTATGAGTGTCCCGATGATTCCCTTAATGTTCTGTGCATATTCCAGCCCTTTTCCAATGTCACTTTTCTTCTTGACAAGATTGCCTGTGGCTGTTGCAGTTGCATCTGCTAAAGGGGTAGATTGAGCAATGACAGTAACAGAATCTGATTTGCCAAAACTGAGAGAGTGCCCGACGGTGCCTGAAGAAGTGCAAACTCCCAAGGGGGTTATATGAGATGGTATTTTCAAACCAAGCTTATTGCTTAAAGGTGAATTACCTGCATAAATACCTATTGTTAAGTCCTTTGAAATTTTAAGGAAAATATCACCACCATTTTCCACAACTATTTGGCTGGTGTGCTCTAGTAAATCCTTGCCAACCATTTCAGCAATTGCACCAGCTACAGATGCCATAGGTCCAACCTGTGCTAAAATTGCTGCTTGAAACATTTCCTTTATAATGGATGGCGCATATGGATCGGAGGGCAGGGGGATGAGGCTTTTAAGAAAATCAGGATTTTTACTGATGTATTTATCCAGATGATATCTGTATTGCATTACTTTCTCTTTTGCTTCTTCTATTAACAGGGTGTCGGCAAGGATTAAGAGATCTGTCTCTTTTATTACCAAAGAAAAAGAGATCAGATCTTTTATGATTATATTGTCGCGATAAAAAGTATGTTGTTCTGTTTTTGCTGTGTTCATTTAGGCCTTTGGATAATATGGTAAATGTTACATCATATGGGAAAGTGAAGATAGCATTCTTTAAGTAGACGTGATACTGGTTTCTGGATACTAGATACTAGATACTAGATACTGGCTTCAGAGTGTATTTGTATTTTATCCAGTATCAAGGAACTAGTATCCAGTATCGTTTTGATTACCATATCACATCCTGTGGATAAGAAATAATTTGATAAAAGGGACCTTGTTAAGCGCTAATGACTGCATTGCCAAAAAGGCTTTTTATTTCATCTAATAATTGTTGGGAGGGATTTACCTTAAACACATTATCTAAAGAGATGACAGTATCTGATTTTTGGGGTATAATTAAATGTAGAAAGGTCTGAGAGTCACCTGGATAATTAAGGAGAATCTTTTTTAATTGTTGCAATTGGTTTTTATTGATCTCACTCAGGTTCAGGGAAAGGTGAATAGCGGGTGTTAAAATTGTATCTGCATCGGATAAAGGTATAATTTTACTTGCGAGTATCTTTACAGCATCTCTATCTCCGTTTTTGCTGGCTTTGCCCAAAACAAGGATTGGCTGATCACTTTTCAATAATTCAGAGCAGGCTGTATATAAATCTGAAAATACAACAACCTCGATGACTCCTTTGAGGTCTTCAAGGGTAATGAAGCACATACGGTCACCTTTACGTGTATTTATTTCTCTTATTTTACTGACAATACCCCCAATTCTTATTTCTCTGTCATTATTTTGATTTAAGATTGAGAGTGTATCTGTGTTAGTGAATTTTGAGAGATAATCCTTAAACCGGTTTAGAGGGTGTTTGCTTATGTAAAAGCCAAGCGACTCTTTTTCATTATATAAAAGCTCCTCTTCAGACCATTCCGGCAATTCAGGAAGTGCTTCATTTTCCCCTGATGTTCCATCTGTTTCAAATAAATCAAACATATTGATTTGTTTGCTCACCTTGTCTTTCTGAAAGCGCTGTGCATGTTCAAGCGCTTTATCGATAGCATCCATCATTTGTGACCGATATGCGCCTGTTGAATCAAATGCACCACACTTAATTAAGCTTTCTATGACCCTTCTGTTAGCTTTCCTTAGATCAATACGCTTGCAGAAATCGTAAAGTGAGGTGAATTTACCTGAATTATTTCTGTTATTGATTACTGATTCTATTGCTGCCCCCCCCACATTTTTTACTGCAGCCAAACCGAAACGGATTTTAATTTGATGGACGGTAAAATTCCGGTTACTCTCATTAATATCAGGAGGCAGTACATCAATTCCCATTTCACGGCACTCGTTGATATGTCTTAGCACTTTATCATTGTTATCCATTTCACAGGTGAGCAGGGCTGCCATAAATTCAACCGGGTAGTGTGTTTTTAAATAGGCAGTCTGAAAGGCAATCAGGGCATAGGCAGTACTGTGAGATTTGTTAAAACCATATTCGGCAAACTTGGAAATCTGGGTAAAAATGCTTTCAGCTTTTTTGAGGTTGATTTTCTTTTCTTTAGCACCATGCAGAAATTTCTCTTTTTGTTTTTCCATAACAGCAATTTTTTTCTTACTCATAGCGCTTCGCAACAAATCAGCATCTCCCATTGAGAAATTGGCAAGTTTGCTTGCGATCTGCATTACCTGCTCCTGATAAAGGATTACTCCATAGGTATCAGCAAGGATTTCCTCAAGTTGTGGAACCGCATATCTGATGGGAACCTCTCCTCGTTTTCTTTTTATGAAGTCATCCACCATCCCGCTCCCCAGGGGTCCAGGACGATAGAGGGCAAGCAGAGCAATCAGATCTTCAATTTTTTCTGGTTTAAGTCTTACCAGGAGGTCTTTCATACCCTGACTTTCTAATTGAAAAATCCCATCTGCTTCTCCAGTAGCGAGAAGTTGATAGGTTGCCTTATCATCTAACGGGATGTTATTAATGATAAGCGGTTCTGATGTGTTTTCATTGATAAGATTAAGGCAATTATTAATGACAGTTAATGTTCTTAAACCCAGAAAGTCGAATTTGATAAGACCAATTTTACTTACAGCTTTCATTTCATACTGGGTAACCACCTCATTATTCTGACCTCGATAGAGAGGAAGATGTTCAGTCAGAGGTTTATCAGATATAACAATGCCAGCTGCATGGGTAGAGGCATGTCTGGGAAGACCTTCTAGTGAAAGGGAGAGAGAAAAAAGCTCTTTGATCTGCTCGTCATGTTCAATCATATTAGCAAGTTGTGGTTCCTGCTTTAATGCGTTAGAGAGAGTTATATTCAGAATGTTGGGAATTAGTTTTGCAATTCGATCTACTTCTTTGTAAGGCATATCCAGTACACGTCCTACATCTCTGATCACGCCTTTTGCCTGCATTTTACCAAAGGTAATAATCTGAGCAACATTCTCTTTCCCATATTTAGTGCTGACATAGTCGATCATTTCATCTCTTCTTTCCATGCAGAAATCGATATCGATATCAGGCAGGCTGATTCTCTCAGGGTTTAAGAATCTTTCAAAGAGCAGTCCATAGGTGATAGGATCAACTTCAGTTATTTTCAGGGCATAAGCTACCAGACTTCCTGCTGCAGAGCCTCGTCCAGGGCCAACAGGGATAGCATGCTGTTTTGCATAGGTAACGAAATCTGCAACGGTAAGAAAATAATTAGTGAAACCGGTAGATTTAATTATTTTGAGCTCTTCTTCCAGTCGTTTTTCGTACCTCTCAGAAAGTTCTGAATAGTTCTCTCTGTTTTTATAGTTCTTCAAACGCACTTTCAAACCTTCCTGTGCGAGATCTTCAAGATAATCATTTAAATTACCCTCTTTTGGTGCTTGGAATTTAGGAAATCGTATTTCATCAAAATTAATTTTAAGATTACACCTTTCAGCTATCTCAACTGTATTTTTTATGGCTTCGGGTGTATAAGAAAATAGTTCAATCATTTCCTGGGGAGATTTAAAATAGAATTCATCTGTGGAAAACTTCATACGATCGGGACTGCTCAGTTTCTTCCCTGTTTGAAGACAAAGAAGTATTTCGTGGGCTCGTACTTCATCTTTATTCAGGTAATGGCAGTCGTTGGTAGCGACCAGTGGAAGTGAGAGCTCTTTAGCAATTTCCATTAAACCCTTATTAACTTCACGCTGTGCAGGTATCTTATTTTCCTGGAGTTCCAGATAGAAACGGCGATCATTAAAAATTGAACTGTACGTTTCTGCTACTTTTAAAGCTTTATCTTTGGAATTATTGACGATGTGCGTTGGTATTTCACCGTGCAGACAGGAACTTAGGGCTATAAGACCTTCATTATGGGTTTTCAATAATTCCTTATCAATGCGTGGGCGGTAGTAAAAACCTTCAAGATAACCCTTGCTCACCAGAGATAACAGATTTTTATAGCCGATTTGATCTTTTGCCAGAAGGATGAGATGGTAGGAAGTATCTTTGATACCTCTTGAATCCTTTTCAAATCTGCTTCCAGGAGCTATATAGACTTCACAACCAATGATGGGCTTGATTCCGCTATTGTAAGCTTTCTGATAAAAATCAATTGCGCCAAACATGTTGCCATGGTCGGTTATGGCAAGAGCAGGCAGCTTATACTTATGAGCTTTTTTAAAAAGGTCATCAAGTCTGATAGCGCCGTCTAAGAGACTGTACTGGGTGTGGAGGTGGAGGTGGACAAATTCGGAGTGTTTCATTCTCTTTACTCCCACTCAATAGTGCTGGGAGGCTTGGATGAAATGTCATAGGTCACGCGATTGATACCCTGAACCTCATTAATAATGCGATTTGATATAGTTGAGAGAAGTTCGTATGGGAGTTTTACCCAGTCTGCTGTCATACCGTCAACACTACTAACTACGCGAAGGGCAATAACGTTCTCATAGGTTCTTTCATCTCCCATTACGCCAACAGTTTTAACCGGCAGGAGAACTGCGAAAGACTGCCACACTTTGTCATAGAAAAATGCCTTTTTCATTTCTTCCAGTACAATAGCATCTGCCTCTCTCAGCAGAAACAAGGATTCCCTGGTGACAGGGCCTATGATACGGACAGCCAATCCCGGGCCAGGGAAGGGTTGACGATTTATAATTTCATCCGGGATACCCATTTCGCGTCCTACGACTCTTACTTCATCTTTAAAGAGTTCCCTTAGAGGTTCGATCAGCTTAAGTTTCATCCGCTCTGGTAAACCACCCACATTGTGGTGGCTCTTTATTGTAGCGGAAGGTCCTTTGATAGAGATGCTTTCAATCACATCAGGATAGAGTGTGCCCTGGGATAAAAATTTAACTTTTCCTATTTTGTCCGCCTCTTTTTCAAAGAGGTAGATAAATTCTTCACCAATAATTTTACGTTTTTCTTCAGGATCAGTAACATTAGAAAGTTTTTTAACGAAGTGTTCAGCTCCATTTACGTGAATGAGATCTATCTGTAAATGTTCTCGATATATTTGTACAACCTTTTCTGCCTCATTTTTCCTCAATAGTCCATTGTCAATAAAGATGCATTTTAGCTGTTTTCCGATTGCCTTATTGAGGAGAACAGCTACAACAGTGGAATCTACTCCACCGCTTACACCACAGATTACCATGTCATTACCTGCAGTCATCTTTATTTTTTCAATGGAAGTTTCTATGAACGATTTCATATTCCAGAGGGGTTTGCAGCCACAGATCTTATAGAGGAAATTTTCTATAATCTGTTTTCCCTGAAGGGTGTGGATGACTTCGGGGTGAAACTGTACGCCATAAATTGGATCCTTATCTGTTCGGATGGCGGCAACCGGTGAATTTTTGCTGTGGGCAATTGTTATAAAGCCGGGAGGCAAAACCTTAACCCTGTCTCCGTGACTCATCCACACTTGGATGTCTTGATTATTATTCAATCCTTGAAGCAGGTCAGATGAATCATCTATGAGTAATTGTGATTTTCCAAATTCCCTCTCTTTTGACTTTTCAACTTTCCCTCCCGAAAGATGGATGATAAGCTGCATACCATAGCAAATACCCAGGACAGGCAAACCGCCTTCAATCAATTGATGATTAATAAAAGGTGCTCCTTTGTCATGAACGCTTGCTGGAGAACCAGAGAGGATGATGCCTTTGGGATTGAACTTTTTAATTTCTTCCAGGGAGGTACTGAAAGGATGGATTTCAGAATAGACCTTACACTCTCTTATCCTTCGAGCGATAAGCTGAGTGTATTGTGAACCGAAATCCAGAATCAGAATCTTTTCTTGATGAATGTCTTTAGGCATTTGATATCATTAATCGTTACAATTTGTCGTATTTCTAATTTCGTGCTTTGGATTTTATATCATCGGTTAACTTGCAATCAACGCTTTTGAATCTAAATATTTGCAGATTGAGGATTTTATTCTAATCTGTAGTTTGGTGCCTCTTTGGTGATAATGACGTTGTGGACATGGCTCTCCTTTAGTCCAGAGGCGGTTATTTTTATAAACCTTGTATTTTTGCGTAGCTCATCTATGTTTTTACAGCCTACGTAACCCATGCCAGCTTTTAATCCGCCAAGCAGCTGATGAATACTTGAAGAGAGGCTTCCCCGATAGGGCACACGCCCTTCAATGCCCTCAGGAACCAGTTTTTTCTCGCTTTCAACATCAGATTGAAAATATCGATCTTTACTTCCTTTCTTCATGGCCTCTATAGATCCCATACCTCGATAAACCTTGTAACTTCTGCCTTGGAAAAGAACGGTTTCTCCCGGACTCTCTTCTGTCCCGGCGAAGAGGCTTCCAATCATTACTGTATGGGAACCTGCGGCAATGGCTTTGGTGATGTCACCAGAAAATTTTACTCCGCCATCTGCAATAAGTGGAGTACCATGCTTTTCAGCCAATTTGCTGCAATTCATAATAGCTGTAATTTGAGGGATGCCAACACCTGCTATAACTCTGGTGGTGCAGATGGAGCCTGGCCCGACCCCAATTTTTATACCGTCAACTCCTGCTTTAATGAGGGTTTCAGCAGCTTCAGCAGTAGCTATATTGCCGGCAATTAGTTCATTATTGGGAAACAGTTTTTTATACTCTTTGACAGTTTCGAGAACCTCTTTGGAATGGCCATGAGCTGTATCAATGACAATAACATCAGCTCCTGCATTAATGAGTTCTTCTGTTCTTTCAAGCCTGTCAGCACCTACCCCTATTGCTGCACCAACCTTTAATCTCCCCAGGTGGTCTTTACAGGAGTTGGGATACATTGCCATCTTTTCAATATCTTTAACAGTAATCAGACCTTTGAGGTTATTGTTTTCATCTACAACGAGAAGTTTTTCTATTCTGTTTTTGTGAAGAAGCTTTTTGGCTTCATCGAGTGAAATACCAACGGGTGCGATGATTAGTTTGTCTCTGGTCATAACTTCTGCAATATGCTGGTTGAGATTTGTTTCAAATCTCAGGTCGCGGTTTGTTAAAATACCTGTAAGTTTATCATTCTTGACAACCGGAACACCAGAGATGCGATAACGTGCCATAATCTCTAAGGCTTCGTACAGTTTCTGGTCTGGATGCATGGTGATGGGGTCTACAATCATTCCACTTTCTGACTTCTTTACCTTGTCCACCTCCAGAGCCTGAGATTTTATGGAAAGATTCTTGTGAATGATTCCAATTCCACCTTCTCGTGCCATAGTGATTGCTGTACGTGATTCTGTAACTGTGTCCATGGCAGAGCTAACCAGTGGAATATTCAACCTGATAGTAGGAGTAAGCTGGGTTGACACATCTATGTCCTTGGGGAGAATATCAGCGTATGAAGGAACTAACAAAACATCATCAAATGTTAATCCTGAAGGAAGGTCTTCTTCTATCATTAAAATACTCCTTTACGAACAAGCTTAAGCTTCGCTTAAACAATTGGAATAATGGGTTTGTCATTTCTTAAAGAGTATGCTCTTTTTTGAAGAAAATTACTATCTTAATTTATTATCTAAGTCAAGCTAAAAGCAGAACCACGAACACGAAGGGGGGGAGCAAATCTGTGGTAATCAGCAGCCATATTTAATGTGAAGTAGTTTGTTCATCCAGAAGGATACCTTCAAGTATTCCTGCATCAGAAACAATAAGTTTAT
Organism: uncultured Thermodesulfobacteriota bacterium; assembly: GCA_964580455.1. Lineage (GTDB taxonomy): Bacteria > Desulfobacterota > WTBG01 > WTBG01 > WTBG01 > CAZOKO01. Next base: position 12,276 of record CAZOKO010000047.1, read on the forward strand.
TAAACCCGAAGTAGTCCATTATTTCAAGAACTATTGCTGTTCCAGGTATAATCACATCTTCTCTGCCTTCTTCTAAGCCCGGTATCTTTCTTCGTTTAGAAATTGGTGAAGAGATTAATTGGTGATATATTTTTTTAATTGTCTCTCGAGATAATTTATAGTTGTTAATCTTCAGGGGATTATATTGGTCCATTTGCTGGTCAATAGCTGCCAGAGTGGTTACTGTCCCAGCAGTACCGATTAAAATAGATTGCATGGAGCTTGCGTGAGAAGATTGAGATATACTATTATCAATAGTAATATCTGATAGTACCACACTATTATTAATGTAATACCTTAATTGTGAAAGTTCTCTTGCAGCAGGTGGATCTGAGGTGATAAGGCTCTCCGCAAGCTGAACAACTCCTAAACGGATGCTTGCTGTTTTAATGATATTATTACCTTCCGTCAGTATAAGCTCCGTGCTCCCACCACCTATGTCAAACACCAGACTTCTTGTCGGTGCTCTATCGACTACTGAAAAAACACCTTTCAGCGTCAACTTTGCTTCCTCAAGTCCAGTGAGTATTCTAACCTGTATGCCTGTTTGTTTATAGACTTGATAGATAAATTCCTTACCGTTTTTTGCATCTCTTGTAGCGCTGGTGGAAACCGCAAAAACTTTTTCTGCCTTGTAATGATTAATAGTTTTAGAAAAATCTTTCAGAACATTCAAACTTCTCTCAATGGCCTTGGCTTGGATGTATGCATTTTTATAGATCCCTTCACCCAGACGTGTAATAGCTCTTCTGGTAATAACAGGTACTAACGCATCTACATTTACAACTTCTGCAATTAAAAGCCTGAAAGTGTTTGTTCCGAGGTCTAAAGAAGCAAAAAGTGACATTGAGGGTCTATAAGGATAGTAGATTTCTGATTTTTAAGACTATAGGACGGGCAATGATAAGAAAAATGATACTGGATACTGGTTTCTGGATACTAGATGAAATAAAAGTGAATATAAAATTTAGCAGAACGTTTCCTATGTGACATTGAATTATATGTTATTTATCCAGTATCTAGGATCAAGAATCTAGTATCTTACATGCTCCAAGAGAGCTAGGTCATAGCACATTCAGTCTCATCACCTTTGATCTTTGAAAGGGTATGGGGAAGTGCAGGAAGTATGGCCAAGAGATTTTCCCTAACTGCTTTAGGGCTTCCGGGCAAATTGATTATAAGTGACTGATGGCGCATTCCAACTACCGCTCTGCTGATCATGGCGTGGGGTGTTTTCTTTAGTCCTTCCAGTCTCATTACCTCAGCCATTCCGGGTATTTCTTTTTCAATAACCTCAAGTGTTGCTTCCGGGGTGACATCTCGGGGACTAACTCCTGTGCCCCCGGTGGTAATGATTAAATCCAATGCTTTATCATCTGTAAATTCCTTAATTTTACTGACGATAATTTCCTTGCTGTCTGGGACTATCTCATAGAAATTAACTTCTGCTGGCAATGAGGTAACAATTTCTTTAATTGCAGGGCCGCTCTTATCTTCTCTCTCACTACGTGCTCCTTTGTCACTTACGGTAATAATTCCAACAGAAAACAAGGCAGTTTTCTCCATTTATTCTTCTTTCCCTGATTCAGCTTTATATTGAGCTATAATCTGTTCTGACTGTTGACTTGGAAGTTCCTCATAATGGGAAAATTCCATAGTAAAATTGCCCCTTCCTCCGGTGATTGAGGTTAAGTCAGAAGCATATTTCAATACTTCAGCCATAGGAACCTGGGCATTGATTACCTGGTAGTTAATTTTGGGTTCCATGCCAAGAACCCTTCCTCTTCTTCCATTAAGGTCTCCAATGACGTCTCCCATGCAATCATCAGGTAATGTTATCTCAAGATTTACAATGGGTTCTAATAAGACAGGTCTTGCATCCTGCATTACTTTTCTGAAGCCCATAGAGGCAGCTATCTTGAAAGCAATATCAGATGAATCAACATCATGAAATGAGCCATCATAGAGAGTTACTTTAATATCAGTCACAGGATATTTTGCTAAAATGCCTTCCTTCATTGCCTCCTTGACACCTTTTTCTACAGAGGGGATATATTGGCGAGGAATGACACCCCCCACGATCTTGCTAACAAACTCAAAACCTTTCCCTCTGGGGAGCGGTGCAATTTCCAACCAGGTGTCACCAAACTGTCCTCTTCCTCCTGACTGCTTTTTTAATTTCCCCTGACCTTTTGCAGTTCCCCGCACTGTCTCTTTATAAGCAACTTTTGGTGTTTTAATATCCACGTTTACACCATATTTCCTCTGCATTTTTTCTATAGCTACATCCAGATGGGTTTGCCCCATTCCCACAAGAATAAATTCCTTGGTCTGTTCATCTCGGCGTGTTTTTAGTGTAGAATCTTCTTCCATCAACTTGGAAAGGGATGAAATGAGTTTATCTTCATCACCCTTGCTTTTTGGTTCTAATGCCAGTTGCATTACTGGCACAGGCAGTTCAATAGTTTTAAATACAATCGGGTTCTTTTCATCGCATAAGCTATCACCAGTAGTGGTCTCCTTTAATTTTGCAACTGCAGCAATGTCTCCGGCAATAGCAGGATTTATGGATTTCTGATTTTTGCCTTCTATTTTCAGGATTTGTCCAATCCTTTCCTTTGTGCTTTTAGTAGAATTGTAGATAGTGGAATCGGAATTGAGTACGCCTGATATAACACGAAATATGGTGAGTTTCCCTGCATATGGGTCAGCTACAGTTTTAAATACAAAAACAGAAAGTGAGTCATCCTTCACTGCACTTTTTTCTTCTTCCTTCTTGGTTGATGGATTGATTCCCTTAAAAAGCTTGTCAAGCGGGGAAGGTGAACAATTGACAATAATGTCCAGGATTGGCTGGATGCCTATATTCTTTGATGCAGAACCGCAGAGGACTGGAAAGAGGTTACAGGACACAATACCCTGTTTTAGACCATTAGAAATCTCGTCTGAGGTTAATTCTGTTCCTTCCAGATATTTTTCCAGCAATTCATCACTGGATTCTGCAATGTCTTCAATCATTTTATTCCTGAATTCTTCTGCCTGTGATTGCATCTCATCGGGGATGTTTTCTTCTGTAAAATTTCCGCTGTTATCGTCGTCAAATACCAGGGCTTTCATGGTAATGAGATCGATAATACCTCGAAAAGAAGCCTCTTCACCTAAAGGAAGTTGTGTAACCAGAGGTTTTATGCCCAGGATTTTTTCAATACCTGAGAGCACCTGTTTAAAAATTGCCCTTTCCATATCAATCTTATTGATTAATATCAATCTGGGAAGAGTGAAGCTATCAGCATATTCCCAGACCCTTTCTGTCTGAACCTGCACACCAGATACTGCATCGATTAAAACTACGGCAGTATCAACTACCTGCAATGAACTTCGTACATCTGCCAGAAAATTAGCATCCCCCGGGGTATCAATAATGTTAATAAAACACTTTTTCCATTTAAAATGATGAAGTGAAGAAGTCAGGGTTTTTTGTCTTTTAAGTTCCTCTGGTTCAAAGTCGAAAAGAGAGGTGCCGTCATCAACCGTTCCCAGTCTGTTATTTGCTTTTGCATCAAAGAGAAAGGCATCAGCAAGTGAAGTCTTTCCGGCACCCCCATGGGAAATGAGAGCAATGTTCCGCAAATCTTTTGTTTCCATAAGAATTCCTCTTTCTTTTAAGGTTTAATTAGTTGAATATTTATATGGAATTTATATATTTTTCTGCTGCAAAGGCTGCCGTAGATCCATCTCCCACGGCAGTTGCAATCTGTCTTAATAATTTATTCCTTACATCTCCAGCAGCAAATACACCTGTTAAAGAGGTTTCCATGTTATCGTTAGTTTCAATAAAGCCCTGTTCTGTCAGTGGCAATATATTTTTCAACCATTGAGTATTTGGCTTAAGACCGACATATATAAAAACACCGTCTACCTTAAGAGATGATGTGCTGTTTTCTTTTACATTCTTCAAAGCGAGTGACTCTACACCCTGTTTTCCCTCAATCTTTTCAAGAACTGTATTCCAGATGATTGATATGTTTTCGTTGGCAAGTGCCCTCTCTTGCAAAATCTTTATAGCTCTTAACTGGTCACGACGGTGAATAAGATACACCTTTTTTACTAGTTTGCTTAAAAAGAGCGCTTCTTCCACCGCTGCATCCCCGCCACCTACTGTTGCAACCTCCTTATCTCTGAAGAATGCTCCGTCACAGGTAGCACAGTAGGATACACCTCGCCCCAAAAGATTTTCTTCTCCTTCAACACCCAACTTATTAGGTTCGCTTCCTGTAGAGATAATAATAGATTTACAGGGCAATTCTCTGTCATTAACCTTTACTGTTTTTGTATGATTGTTGGCTGTGTAGATTTCTGTAACTGTCCCAGTTTCTACCTGAAGACCGAATCCCTTTGCCTGTTTCTCCAGGTTTTGTATTAATTGATATCCTGAGATACTATTCTCAAATCCAGGATAGTTTTCTATTCGTTCACTCTTATTGACCTGTCCTCCCAATGCGATTTTTTCAAGAAGTAAAGTGTTCAGTCGTGCCCGTGAAGCATATAAACCAGCTGTCAGCCCAGCAGGACCTCCTCCAATTATGATGATATCATAGAGAGAGTTTTTCATCTAAAATAGTTTTTATATTGAATAACCGTTTTTAATTTGATATGTGTGTAAACACACTTCCCACAGAGATGAAATAAATGTTAAAATGTTATCAGGAGGGTTGTTAATAATTTTATGATCCTCAGCGTGTACAGTATCCTCTGCGGTGAAATATAACAAACCTGATTATAAGCTAGTGATCTGTGAGAAATTGACTTATGTAAAGAAAAGAGCATTTTAGAAATTCAACACATAAAAGTCAATCAAAATATTTAAAGCAGGTTTTTTATAGTGCGAACTGAGAAAAAGAAAACCCAGTTTATCTGCCAAAAGTGCGGTTATCAATCATCAAAGTGGATGGGGAAATGCCCAAATTGCAATGAGTGGAATACCCTGGTAGAAGAAGAAATTATAACAGGACCAGGTTTTAAAAATACATTTACAGGTATTGGGAGTGAAGAGGAGGTACCTCAACCTATAGGCGAGGTGGTAATGAGCGAAACCTCCCGGATAAAGACTGGAATTGGTGAATTTGACCGTGTATTGGGTGGTGGAGTCGTTTCAGGTTCTGCTATTCTTATCGGTGGAGACCCTGGCATTGGAAAATCAACTCTCCTTTTACAGGCATTGAACGAAATAGCTTCTGCCGATCATAAGGTATTGTATGTCTCTGGCGAGGAGTCAGTTCGCCAGACAAAAATGCGTGCTGAGCGCTTATCTGCACTATCAAAAAGCTTATTCGTGCTGGCTGAAAATTCCTTAGAAAAGATAATTAAAGAAGTTAAGACACTAAAGCCCAGGATGATTGTTGTTGACTCTATTCAGACTATTTATACTCTTGAACTTCAGTCTGCACCTGGTAGTATTGGACAGGTGAGGGAGTCTTCAGCCAGATTGGTTATGCTTGCTAAAAGCAATGATATCGCAACTTTCATTATTGGGCATGTGACTAAAGAAGGGGCAATAGCCGGGCCGAGGGTACTTGAGCATATGGTTGACACTGTGCTCTATTTTGAGGGAGATCGCGGCCATCCTTACAGGGTGTTGAGAACAGTAAAGAACAGATTTGGTTCTTCAAATGAGATTGGTGTCTTTGAGATGAAAGATTTTGGGCTCTCAGAAGTTTTTAACCCTTCTGAGATCTTTTTGACACAGAGATCGATAGATGTTTCAGGTTCAGTAGTAGTTCCCTGCATGGAAGGGACAAGGCCTATACTGGTAGAGATACAGGCTCTGGTGAGCCCCACTAATCTGGCTATTCCCAGAAGGACTTCAATTGGCGTTGACCATAATCGAGTATCGCTGCTTGCTGCTGTGCTTGAAAGGCAACTTGATACGCATTTGTATAACAAAGATATCTTTCTGAATGTTGCAGGGGGTGTGAAGGTCGAGGAACCGGCTGTTGATCTGGGTATTGTGGTAGCAATAGCCTCCAGTGTTGTAAATAAGGCTGTTGATACAAAAACAGTTTTTTTTGGTGAAGTGGGATTAACTGGTGAGGTGAGAGGAGTATCCCAGATAGAGGTGAGATTAAAAGAAGCATCCAAACTTGGGTTTAAAAGCTGTGTCCTGCCCGAAGTTAACAAGGAAAGGATACACGGTGATGTTGATATTGAGTTATATGGAGTTTCTTCTATTAAAGAAGTTCTAAAAATGTTGTCCTGACCTTATAGCCACAGAAGTTTAAAAAATGATGCCTATTAGAAAAGAAGGTGGACTTTACATTATTTCTATATTGATTGCAGCTACTATACTTTCTGCCTCTTCAATTATATACCCATTTTTAACATTAAGGATTGTTGCCTTAGTAAGCTGGGTTGTATTTATACTGGTGATTAACTTTTTCCGTGACCCGGAAAGGAAAACGCCGGTTGATGCTTATAACATCATTTCACCGGCAGATGGAAAAATTATTGATATCAGGAAAGTGACGGAGGATAGTTTTCTCCACAGGGAAGTCATACGCGTAAGTATATTTATGTCAGTCTTTAATGTGCACGTTAATCGTGCACCTGTTAAGGGCATAGTAGATTACGTTCACTATAATAAAGGAGCGTACTTACCGGCTTACAGAGAAAAGGCGTCGCTAGACAATGAGCAGATGACTATCGGCTTTGCGATGAGTCCCAAAGAGAATGGTCAAGAGGAGTTGAGAGTTATGATTAAGCTCATCGCCGGCCTTATAGCCAGGCGGATTTTGGTTTGGAAAGGTTTGCAGGATGAGGTTCAACAGGGTGAAAGGATAGGGATGATTAAATTTGGCAGCAGGGTAGAAGTATATCTTCCACAAGAAGTTGAGCTCTGTGTAAAAGAGGGTGAGAAGGTTAAAGCAGGGGAAACAATTATTGGAAAGATTAAAGTATTACATAACTGATTGTTAATAATCTCGGATATTATTAGTTATTAAGGTTCTTTAAAGTTTTGAGTGGGTAACATTGAACATGCTATAATCCTGGG
>CAZOKO010000048.1:0-19223 GCA_964580455.1 uncultured Thermodesulfobacteriota bacterium
GATTTTTCTAAATTCAATAAACATTACTTACCCATTTAAAACTTTAAAGAGCCAATTTTTTCTTGTATCATGCAAAAAAAGCTTATATATAAGTTGTAATGGGTATGAAACAGATTAGTAAAAAAACAAATAATGACTTAAAATCCAATCTGATGAGATCAACACGCCAGAGGGCTATAATAATGGAAGTCCTTAAAGGAACAACACAACATCCCACAGCAGACTGGATATATGATCGAGTGAGAGAGAAATGCCCAAATGTAAGTCTTGGAACTATATACAGGAACCTAAGTCTGCTAAAGGAAAAAGGATTAATCATAGAACTTAAATATGGTAAAAATACTGCACGCTATGACGGTAATTCTGAACCTCATCACCACATTTTCTGTTTAGAATGTGGAAAACTGGATGACATACATTGCAAAGTTCATCCTAACCTCACCAAAAGTGTAGAAAAAGATAGCGGATATAAAATAACAAGCCATCAACTGGAATTTAACGGTATTTGTCCAGAGTGTTTAGAAAGGGGGACTTTAAGAACAAAAAGGAGAGTCTAATTATGTGGGATTATTCTGAAAAAGTTAAGGAGCACTTTTTTCATCCTCGTAATGTAGGAGAAATGAAAGACCCAGATGGTGTAGGTGAGGTTGGCTCCCTTGCCTGTGGTGATGCCTTGAAGTTTATGTTCAAGCTGGATGAAAACAATAAAATCAAAGAGGCGAAATTTCAAACCTTTGGTTGTGGGAGTGCAATAGCATCAGCATCAGTTCTAACCGAAATAGTAATTGGGAAAACTCTGGAGGAAGCAGATAAAATTACTAATAGAGACATCGCTGACCATCTTGACGGCCTCCCACAAGAGAAGATGCACTGTTCTGTGATGGGAAGGGAAGCTTTGGAATCAGCTATTGCTAACTATAGAGGCATAGACATTAAAAAACAATTAGAAGGGGAACCCGTTTGCAAATGTTTTGGTATTACAGATAAAGAGATTGAACGCGTAGTAAAAGAAAATCGACTCAGCACCGTTTCCGAAGTAACCCATTACACCAAAGCAGGTGGGGGGTGTGAATCCTGTCATTCTAAGATTGAAGAAATCATATCTAAAGTAGAAGGGAAAGTTAAAAAAGAGGCTGCCCCGAAAAAACCCCCTCAAAAAGAGAAATTGACTAACATCCAGCGGATGAAATTGATCGAAGAAACCATTGAAAGGGAAATACGACCTGCTTTAAGAACAGATGGGGGAGACATTGACCTGGTTGATATAGAAGGGAAAAATGTTATTGTAACACTGAGGGGTACCTGCACTCACTGTCCAAGTTCAAATTTTACCCTGAAAGGGCTGGTTGAAGCCAAACTGAGAGAATTCGTATCCGATGATATTGAGGTGATGGTAGAATCATGAGGAATGTATATGCAGACAATAATGCTACTACCAGAGTGGCACCAGAGGTTGTCGAAGAAATGCTTCCCTACTTCTCTGAACTATACGGCAATCCTTCCAGCATGCACTACTTCGGTGGTCAGGTGGAAAAGAAGGTAATAGAAGCAAGGGGAAAGATAGCCAGTTTACTTAATTGTGACCCATCTGAAATTATTTTTACCAGCTGTGGCACAGAAAGTGACAGCACTGCTATACAAGGGACTCTGGGATCTTATCCAGACAAGAAACACATTGTAACTACCAGGGTGGAACATCCTGCTGTCTTAAACCTGTGCCGTCACTTGAGTAAAAATGGTCATAAATTAACTGAGATCTCTGTAGATAAAAAAGGAAACCTTAATTTAGACGAACTGGAAAAAGCAATAGGTGACAACACTGCTATTGTCAGTATCATGTATGCCAATAATGAGACAGGTGTTATTTTTCCCATAGAAAAAATTGGAGAGATTGTTAAGAGCAAAGGTGCCGTTTTTCACTGTGATGCAGTCCAGGCTACGGGAAAAATTCCACTTGATATGAGCAAAAGCACAATTGACCTCCTTTCCCTCTCAGGTCATAAGCTTCATGCTCCCAAGGGAATCGGGGCATTATACATCAGGAAAGGCACCAAGCTAACCCCCCTCATCATAGGTGGTCATCAGGAAGGTGGGCGGAGAGCTGGGACGGAAAATGTTCCTTACATCATTGGATTAGGGAAAGCATCGGAGCTTGCTCTCAACCATATGGAAGATGGAAATACGCGGTTAAAGACACTGAGAGACAGATTAGAAGACGAACTGCTTAAGAGTTGTTCTAATAGACAGGTGAATGGAGATCGTAAACACCGGTTGCCTAATACCACGAATATAAGTTTTGAATATGTGGAAGGTGAAGCAATTCTTCTAATGTTAAGCGAAAAAGGCATTGCTGCTTCCTCGGGCTCTGCCTGCACATCGGGTTCACTTGAGCCTTCACATGTACTCAGGGCTATGGGCATCCCCTTTACCTTTGTTCATGGCTCGCTCAGGCTGAGTTTAAGCAGATATAATACAGATGAGGATATCGACTATATCATTGAGCATCTACCACCCATTATAAAAAGATTGAGAGAGATCTCACCTTTTGGGAAAGGCTAAAGATAAATGCCGAAGACCAAATTACCCCAGATCATTGGAAAGATTGTAGACACTTATGACAGGGAAGATGGAATCAATCACATAGAAGGCCCAAACCTTCCATCACGTGATATGATTGTAGATATTACAACTAATTTTTTAGATGTTCTCTTTCCTGGTTATTATGAAAAGAAGGAGCTTTCCAGGGGGGATCTTACCTACTACATCTGGGAAAAGATTGCTTTTATATATCACCATCTTTCAAGAGAAAATTTCAAAAGTTTAAAGTCAGTTTACGGCAAACAGGAAGATGACAGGAAACTTACCGAGAGATCCATTGAGATTACGTTTTCCATATTGAATAAAATACCAGAAATACGCGATAAATTGCGTGGCGATATCAGTGCAGCTTTTGAGGGAGATCCTGCTGCAAAGAGTTTGGACGAAATAATCTTAAGTTACCCCGGCGCAGAGGCAATTGCTGTCTATCGTGTAGCACATGAAATTCATTTGCTAATGGTACCCTTTATTCCAAGGATTATGACGGAATATGCACACAGCAAAACAGGCATTGATATACATCCTGGTGCTACTATAGGAGAACATTTCTTTATTGATCATGGTACAGGTGTTGTAATTGGCGAAACTACTGAAATTGGTAATAATGTGAGAATTTATCAGGGAGTCACGTTGGGAGCACTCAGTATAAAGAAGGATGCCTCAGGTAATATTGCAAGAGGGGGGAAACGCCATCCTACTATAAAAGACAATGTCATCATTTATGCTGGCGCTACCATTTTAGGCGGCGAAACAGTCGTTGGTGAAGACTCTGTCATTGGCGGTAGTGTCTGGCTGACAGAATCTGTGCCACCCTGTACTATCTTAATCAACAAACTACCTGAACTAACTCAAAAGAAAATATGTTAAGAACAAATTGGGGAATAGAAAGGAGGCGATACCATGACCTGGTTTAAATGTTCAAAATGTGGGTATACACTAGAAACAGATACTCCTCCCGAGGAATGTCCATCTTGTAAGGAAAGATGTGTTTTTATTGACACTACCTGCTACACTCCTGAATGCGGAGGTCCTGGCAACATCGATCCAAAAATAAAAGGATCTGAGTGAACTTCTGAGTGAACTATTTACCATAATGAATTTAGAAAGGGGGTATCTATTCTATGCAAAAAGTAATATGTCCGGTATGTGATGCAGAGTTTGATTTGCCAGAGGGGGCAAAAGAAGGAGATAACGTAACCTGCCCTATCTGTGGTGCTGAACTCAAATTGGTAAAAGAAGATGGTAAAATAAAAGCTGTCACCGCATAACCACCATTATAGAGGAGGTTAAATCCATGGCAAACATTAAAATCTATTCACTCCCTGCCTGACCTCATTGCCACCATGCGAAGGAGTTTCTTTCGAAAAAGAATCTAGACTTCACAGATTTCAATGTAGCTGAGGATAAAACAGCAAGGGATGAAATGATATCATTAACCAATCAGAGGTCTGTTCCTGTAATCGTTATTGACGAACAAATCATAGTTGGCTTCGATCAGCAAAAAATAGATGAAGCACTATCAAAACAATAATATTGTGCAGAAAGGAGATGAAAATGAAAAAGCTAATTCTAACCACAGTTTGTTCAATGTTTTTACTTTCTTTTATAATAGTGCTACCAGGAGTTATAGCACAAACAAAAGTAGCGCCTCCCAAAGATGACCCCCACAAAAAGCTACTGTTGGAAACTAAATGTCAAAAGTGTCATTCGCTGGAAAAAATAAAAGAAGCACATCTAACTAAAGAGAAGGCAAAAGAAGTGGTAGAAAAGATGAGGAATAAGAAAGGTGCAAACATATCAAAAGACGAAGCAACTCAAATTTATGAATATTTAGGAGAATACTTTCTCATAGCACCAAGCCCACCTGTCGTACCAGCACCTATAAGATAATGAAAGGAGTAAAAGAGTTATTATGAAATTAAAAGGTAGTAAAACAGAAAAGAATCTCCTGGCTTCTTTTGCAGGAGAATCTCAAGCCAGGAACCGCTATGCCTATTTTTCCAGTGTAGCAAGGAAAGCAGGCTTCGAGCAGATATCTGCTATATTCTCAAAAACTGCTGAAAACGAGAAAGAGCATGCCAAGAGGTTTTTCAAGTTTTTAGAAGGTGGGGAAGTAGAGATTACAGCAAGTTATCCAGCAGGAGTTATAGGAGACACCGCAGCAAATCTGGAAGCTGCAGCATCAGGGGAAAATCTTGAATGGACAAAACTTTATCCTGAAGGAGAAAGAGTTGCACGTGAAGAAGGATTCAGTGAAATAGCAGACGTCTTTAAAGAAATAGCAGAAGTGGAAGAACAGCATGAAAAACGATACAGAAAATTGCTCAAAAATATAAAAGAGGACAAAGTATTCAAGAAAGATACCGTGGTTAAATGGGAATGCCGTAATTGCGGTTATGTCCATGAGGGAAAAGAAGCACCCACAAAGTGCCCAGCCTGTGCACATCCTCAAAGTTATTTTGAACTGTTAAGTGAAAATTACTAAAGATAAAGGTATTAAAAAGACCCCTAACAGTCTCTGCAATCCCTTGAAATTGCTTCGCTATCACTCGCAATAACATTCCTCGCCATTGCGAGGAGCCTGCCTTTGGTAGATGACGAAGCAATCTCTTTATTTTACAATTATTACTCAGTGAATTAATTGTCCTCCCCCCTTTAGCAAAGGTGGGAAAGGGGGGCTAAATAATACTCGAAAAAAAAGGTAATGTACTAAATGCGTAATTCCTGGCGTTTAGGTAAAGTCTTTGGCATAGAGATATACATCGATTCCAGCTGGCTCATTATTTTTGCACTTGTCACCTGGACACTTGCTGGACAGTACTTTCCTTCTCAAAATCCAAACTGGCCATTATTGCTCAATTGGTTTTTGGGAATCATTGCAAGTATCCTTTTTTTTGCCTCAGTCTTAGCCCATGAACTTTCCCACTCTATTGTAGCTATTCAACAGGGTGAAAAAGTAAGAAACATCACCCTCTTTATCTTTGGTGGAGTAGCTCAAATTGCTGAAGAACCTGATAAGCCTCTCAAAGAATTTCTGATTGCATTTGCTGGACCTCTGGCCAGTATTGCTATCGGTATCATCTCAGGTGCTGCATGGTGGTTCATTCATGAAGTCAGCATACCCTTAGCTTCCATCTTTCGCTATCTTGGCATAATCAACATTGCTCTTGCTGTCTTTAATTTGATACCTGGGTTTCCATTAGACGGTGGCCGCATTTTGAGAGCTACAATCTGGGGATTCACAAAAAATTTAAAATTGGCAACCAGGATTGCCTCCTTCAGTGGCAAATTGGTAGCCTTTCTTCTCATAATCTGGGGCATCAGGCTAATCTTCTCAGGATTAACCTTAAATGGTATCTGGATGATATTCATCGGCTGGTTTTTATATAACGCTGCAACCAGCAGCTATCGTCATCTCCTGATTAAAGATGCATTACGTGAAGTTAAAGTTGAAGATCTGATGATTACCAATTTTGATACCGTTCCTCCGGATTTGAGCATTCAAAAGCTTGTAGATGAGTTTATTTTACGCCATCGTGATCGTGGATTTTTAGTGATTGAAGGAGGACTGGTACAGGGCATCGTCTGTTTAGATGATATTAAAAAAATGCCAAGAGAACGATGGGCTAATACAACAATCAGGGAGATTATGATTACGAAGAACCAGCTTGAAAAGGTCTCTCCAGGAGATGATGCAGGTGTTGCTCTGGCGAAACTGACTGCTAAAAACATACACCAAATCCCTGTGGTACAGGAAAACAGAGTAAAGGGAATCTTAAGACGCAATGATATTCTAAACTATCTCCAGTTACATTCTGATTTAGTAGTTAAATCCCGTTAGAGTAAATAACCACGAAACACACGAAGAATGAAACTAAACCTTGCTAAAAAAAACAACATCTTACAAGTTACTTCTACAGATAAGTACACTGTGCTTCCCATGTTAAATAGTAAATGTCTAAACAGTGAATCTGTAGTTTATTTTGGCACTACACTAAAGACAATAGGAGGGCATAAATATGACCAAGGTTAATTCTAATGATTTTAATAAAGATATCTTATCAGCTGCGATTAAATTTGAAGAAGACGGAAGGAAACTCTATCTGGAATGTATCAAAAAAACTGAGCATCCGTGGGGGAAAAGTCTTTTTCAATCATTCGCAGATGATGAATTGAAACATATTGAAAGACTCAAGGAAACCTTTGATAAACTGACTGTTTCTGAAAAATATACTGAAGGACCTCTACCTCTGGCTGCAGAGAAACAATGGAAGAACATCTTTGAAAAGGCAAAGAGCAAAATTGATACAGTAGTTAAGGCATCTACCAGCGATATAGATGCTTTAAAATTAGGAATAGACTTTGAAGCAAGGGGTTTGAAATACTACAAAAAACTTTCTGAAGAATCCAAAAACCCACTTGAAAAGAAGTTTTATCAGATCTTGGCACAAGAGGAAAACAGGCATTTTCTCATCTTTAAGGATTCTTATGAACTACTTACAGACCCTGCAAGCTGGTTTGAAAGAACGGAAAAAATAGGTCTCGATGGAGCTTGACATCTAATTAATAATGATTATTATTACTATAATTTATAAACACTCCACACATTATCACTAACTATCACAAAGAAAGGAGATAAACGATGAAGAAATGGAAATGTACAGTATGCGGATATGTTCATGTAGGAGAAAATCCACCTGATAAATGCCCAGTGTGCGGTGCAGGTAAGGACAAATTCAAGTTAATGAAATAGTATTCAAGATATAGAGTAATTAAATGAAAGTACTTGGTATCTATGGAAGTCCAAGAAAGGAAGGAAATACCTCGCTCCTTTTAAGAGAACTTTTAAAAGGAGCTAGAGCAAAGGGAGCAGAAACAACAGAAATATTTATTTGTGACATGCATATCCTCCCCTGCATGGCAGACTATAGCTGTGCTAAAACAGGCAAGTGCTTTCTAAAAGATGATATGCAGGGTATCTACAATCAATTAATGAAACACGACCATATTGTTTTAGCTGCCCCCATTTTCTTTTACAGTGTTAACGCCCAGACGAAGTCATTAATTGACCGCTGCCAGGCACTTTGGGCGCGCAAATACATACTTAGAAAACCCATTTCAGGTGGAGAGGTAAAGAAAAGAGGTGTTTTTATCTCAGTGGGAGCTACCAAAGGAGCAAAACTATTTGATGGAACTTTACTTACCATGAAATATTTTTTTGATGTTTTGAACGTAGAGTTTTTTAAAAGTCTTCTCTATAAAAACATCGATGCTGAAGGAGATATTATCAAACACCCTACAGCCCTTAAAGAATCATATGAATTAGGTCAGAAACTGGTTACTATTTAAAAGCGAGTGTTACGAAGCATGCAAGAAGGAGGTTATATGGCAAAGTCTGATAGCAGGGTAGAAGCAATCACAATGGCTATGGATGCAGAAAAGGAAGCTCACAACTATTACACCCAGGCAGCTCAGATAACCACCAATTCCAAAGGTAAGGACATGTTCCATCAACTGGCTGCTTTTGAATTAAGCCACTACAACAATTTGAAATCCCTTCTTGATTCGCTCAATGAGGATAAAGGGTGGATACAATATGCTGGGACTCAATTTCCGGACAG
This sequence comes from uncultured Thermodesulfobacteriota bacterium, assembly GCA_964580455.1. Taxonomy (GTDB): domain Bacteria; phylum Desulfobacterota; class WTBG01; order WTBG01; family WTBG01; genus CAZOKO01. The sequence goes on from CAZOKO010000048.1 coordinate 8,220, forward strand.
CTCTGAACATACAGAAGGAGAAAGTTCCTCTTCGGGAGAAGAAACAAAAGATGATACCTTGTCTATTTTGAGTAAAGCCATTGAAGATGAAAAAAAAGCTTCTGAATATTATAATAAACTGGCTGACAAAACAGATGACCCTTCCGGGAAGGCGATGTTCAAAAAACTGGCAGAAGAAGAAAGACTACATACAAAAATTCTAAATGATCAGTGGTATAGCTTAAACAATAAAGGTGTTTGGATATGGGGGGATTAAGAATCATCCCTGAACTGTTAAATAATCACCCATTATACCAGCAACTTTACGCTCATTAAGGAGGAAAAACTATGGGAAAGGTAGCATTAAAGAAAGGCATCTATTGGGTAGGAGCGATCGATTGGAATATCAGAAATTTCCATGGATACAATACACCAAGAGGTTCTACTTATAATGCCTATCTGATTGTGGATGACAAAGTAGCTCTTATTGATACAGTCAAGGCACCGTTTTTTGAGGAGATGGCAGAAAGGATACAGGAAATTATCCCACTTGATAAGATAGACTATCTCATTTCTAACCACGTGGAGATGGATCATTCTGGCTCATTACCGCGAATAAAAGAGCTGGCAAAAAATGCTACTATCATTGCCACGAAAAGAGGAGAAGCAGGGCTCACACGATATTTCAAGAGGCAGTGGCCATTTCAGATAGTTAAAACAGGGGATACACTGGATTTGGGGAAAAGAAAGGTAACCTTTGTTGAGGTTCCTATGGTTCACTGGCCAGATTCTATGGTAACCTATTCACCAAGCGACAAAATCCTCTTCTCTAATGATGCCTTTGGTCAACACATAGCAACATCCAAGAGATACGACGATGAAGTAGGCTGGGAAATCATCTATCCAGAAGCTATTACCTACTTTGCCAATATTGTCATGCATCTGTCAGGACCTGTTCTTAAAGCACTCGCTGCAGCAAAGGGTTTAGATCTCGACATGATTGCACCCTGCCATGGAGTAATCTGGCGGGAAAATATAGAGAAGATTGTCAAGGCATACTATTCCTGGGCAAAGTTTGAGGCAAAGGAAAAGGCATTGATCATTTACGACACTATGTGGGGAAGTACAGAAAAGATGGCAAAGGCTATTCTTGAAGGTATAAGTGAGGAAGGGGTGGAAGTAAAGCTGATGAACATTACCCAAACAGGCAGAACAGAGATTATGAAAGAAGTGATCGATGCCAAAGCAGTGCTAGTTGGCTCACCTACCCTCAATAACGGCATGTTTCCAACAGTTGCTGACTTTCTCTGTTACTTCAAAGGTCTCAGGCCTCAAGGGAAGATCGGTATTGCTTTTGGCTCCTATGGATGGGCGGGTGGAGCAACCAAGGCAATTATTGAAGAGCTCAAAGCAACCGGAGTAGAAATAATTGAACCTGAGATAAAATATCAATTCCTCCCCGACAAAGAAGAACTGGAAAAGTGTAAAGAACTTGGTAAAAAAATAGCATCTCAGATCAAGAAGTAACAGTTTATAGTCGGCAGTCAACAGCTTTCAGCCGATAACTGTTAACTGATAACTTAAAAAGAAAGGAGAATAATTATGGCCACAGTAGTTGGAGAAGTATATATTTGCGAAGTATGCGGCCACAAAGTAAAAGTTCTGGAAGCAGGCGCAGGAGACCTTGTCTGCTGCGAAGAAGAAATGATAATAGTTGAAGAATAAGATTTTTAAGCACTAAAGGATGTCTTGTATATAATAAATTAAAATAGATGTAGTATCTAAAATACAGGTGGTTAAGATGAAAACATTAAGTAACACTTTAGTTGTTTTTTACTTGCTTTTTACCATTTCGTCAGCAATAGCTCAAACAGTACACCCTGAAAACTGGTCACCTACCTGGATTAACCCTTCATGGGAAAGGCCTGCAAACATGATTCCAGACGCCCAAATTAGTCTCCCAGGGGATCTCAGTGCCGATCAACTCACTCAACCAGCCACCTGCGGTGGCTGCCACACTGAAATCTTTGAGCAATGGAAGGGCGGTGCTCATGCAAATGCCCTTAAGGATCCCATTTTTCAAAAGGCAACCAAACTGTTTCTATCTGAGGCTCAAACAGAAGGCGAAATAGAAGAAGCCAGAAGCTGTGTACGTTGTCATACCCCCCTTGGACATCTCTCCAAAGAGATAGAAACAACAGAAGCTGACTATGACAATGCTACCATTGACACGCGGGCAGACATCTTTTGCGATTTCTGCCACAGCGTTAAAAGCAGCGCCGGTGTGGGAAATGCCCCTTTTATTGTAGCGATAGAAGAAGCTTCAGAGGGTAAAAAAGTGAAATGGGGACCCAGGGATGATGCCCTTTCTCCTAATTTTCATGAAACAGCTTTCTCTGATCTTCACACCAAATCTGAAATGTGTGGGATGTGCCATGATGTAACTCATACTATGAACGGGCTACCCCTGGAGAGAACATATACCGAATGGCGAGAGGGTCCATATAATACAGGTGATCCTGCAACTACTGTATACTGCCAGGACTGTCATATGAGACAACGTCCAGGAATTCCAGCCACAGGATCTACTGAAAGGCCAGACAATCCAGGCATATCTGCTACAGGAGGGAAAGAAAGGGATCATATTTACACCCACTATCATGTTGGCGGTAACGCAGTTTTACCCACCCTTTTTGAGGGAGGAGAAGAAAATGCTGAAATGGCTATCGAACGGTTGCAAAACTGTACCACCATAGAAATCATCCCGCCTGCTAACCCGACGATATGGCAGGATGCTACTTTGCAGGTAAAAGTAAATAACGTTGGGGCTGGTCACTATATACCCACTGGTGTGAGCGAAATACGAGAGGTTTGGCTTGAGATTGTTGTGAAGGATGCCTTTGAAAGAATCCTTCTTCAATCAGGCCAGCTAGATGAAGAAGGAAACGTTGATTCTAATGCTCGAATGTTTCGCCTAAAGCTCGCAGATAAATATGGAAACCTTACTCACAATATTGTGAAAGCAGATCATGTCATCTCGGATCATAGGATTCCACCAAAAGGTTACATAAACGAAAAATTCAGCTTCTTTGTTCCCTTGAGCGGTATTTTAGGCTATACTATCGAAGCTCGATTGCTGTATCGCAGTGCTCCTCAGTCGTTAATCGATGAGCTTTTTGCTGAGGAAACCTTTACACTTCCTATTATTGATATGACTTCAGCAACAACAAAAGTAACCCTTTTTTAAGGATTGGTACAAATAAATAGTCTCTTTTTTTCATCTCAATCCTAACATGAAGAACTACTTTCCCGTTCATTAAACTAATTTTAAAAAGGAGGTTTTAAATGGCAACAGAAATAAATGACTCTAGCTTTAAGAGTGAGGTTACTGACTCACAGATGCCTGTGCTGGTTGACTTCTGGGCGCCCTGGTGCGGACCATGCAAAATGGTCGCGCCAGTTCTGGAAGAACTTGCCAAAGAATATGAAGGGAAAGTTAAAGTTGTAAAGCTTAATATAGACGAAAATCAAGGGACAGCTACTGAGTATGGCGTAAGGAGCATCCCCACACTAATCCTGTTTAAAGACGGGAAAGAATGCGAGAGAATGATAGGTGTTCAGTCTAAAGAAATCCTTAAACAAATGATTGATAAAGTGTTGTAAACATGCAATATTCTTATTACCATTTAGCCACAGAATTACACGGAAATTCACAGAATTAATAAAAATTCTGTACTTTTCTTAGAACTTACAATGTTTTTAAATTGTATTTTATCCAGCATCAAGTATCCAGAACCCAGTATCGCTTCAATGACCATGAGAATGATTTTAACTTGCAAAACAACTTGTTAAAGCAAATTTACAAACTCATTAGATCATGGAGGAACAAATGGACCCAAAAGCTTTGTATAACTTAAGTTATGGACTTTATGTAATTACTTCTAAAAATGGAGATAAAATAAATGGACAAACGGCAAATGCACTCATTCAGGTTACTGCGGAACCTCCAGCTATTGCTATTGGATTAAACAAGAAAAACCTCACTAATGAATATATCAAAGAAAGTAAGGTATTTGCTGTCTCAATTCTTTCTCAGGATACCCCCTTAAATATCATTGGTCAATTCGGTTTTAAATCAGGTAGAGATATAAACAAATTTGAAAACATTAATCACAAACAAGGGAAAACTGGAGCTCCAATTATATTGGACAATACCCTGGCTTATTTAGAGACAAAAGTAATTCATGAAATGGATGTTGGGACTCATACCATCTTTGTGGGGGAAATTGTTGAGTCGGAGGTGCTCAAAGATGGTAAACCTATGACCTATGCATACTATCATCAAGTAAAGCGGGGTACCACTCCCAAGACTGCTCCTACCTACCAAAAAGAGGAAATCAAACCTTCTACCTCAGCAAGATACATGTGTCTCATTTGTGGATACATCTATGATCAGGAAAAGGGTGATCCTGATGGAGGGATAGCTCCAGGAACACCTTTTGAAGATATTCCTGATACCTGGACGTGCCCGACATGCGGAGCCAGCAAGGATCAGTTTAAAAAGGTCTAGGATATTAAAAGATACATTTATTGGTTTTCAAAACAACAACCACAAACCGAGTCTATTAAAAGGGAGAAAAGCTATGAAAAGATTAGGTGATTACGTTAAAGTGGCAGATTGGAAGAAAGAAAAACATGTTCCTGTTATAGAATGTCCTGATGCGGTAAAATCTGGGGAAGCCTTTGAAGTCAGGGCAACGGTGGGAAAGGAGATTACACATCCCAATACCACTGAACATCATATTCGCTGGATCAGACTATTCTTCCAACCAGAAGGTGGAACAGTAAGCTATCATGTTGGAACATTTGAATTTTGCGCTCACGGCGAATCGTCCGAAGGGCCAAACACAGGTCCCATTCACACAAATTCCCAGTCAAGTGCTACTCTTAACATTACTAAACCTGGAGTTCTTACTGCTATCAGTTTTTGTAACATTCATGGACTGTGGGAAAGCTCCAAAGAAATTAAGTTGGCTTAAGCAATTGGGTTTGATGACAACATGCACATTTTATAGAGGTAACCAACGAAAGGGTTTTTTTAAACACACCGAGGGATTATTATGAGTGAAACCAAAGTTGTTATAGACCAAGATAAATGCAAATTGAGTGGTGAATGCATTAAGGTCTGCCCTCAAAAGGCAATCTCTGTCAAAGATAGCAAAGCATCTATTGACTACGAAAAATGTGACTCAGATGGAATGTGTATTCCTGCCTGCCCTGAGGGTGCAATCACAACAGTTGAATCTGATTAAAAAGGGGGATAAGATGTGCGTAGTAAAAATTTATATAGGTGAAAAGAAAGAAGAGAATAAAGTTATGGAGGAAGTTGTAAGCTATGAAATTGATTTCAAAGACAAAAGTTTAGATGCCCATCCTGTGTTAGGCGAAAGCAAAAAGTTTGATTTTAAAAACATTGACAGAATAATATGGTCTGAAAAAGATGACTCATTAGTCATTGAAGGAAGCACTTAATAAACACTCAGCGCACTCTGCGATCTCTGCGGTGAATAATTACATTAATTCAAGGAGGTTTTATGCCTGAAATAACTGCAAAACACATGGGAGACATGAAGTTTGAAACTCAAATTGGAAATCATAAACTAATTATAGACGTTCCACCGGAAATGCAGGGGAAAGACAGAGGGCCAACCCCTCCTCAGCTATTCATAGCCTCACTAGCATCCTGTATAGGAATATTTGCTGCCAGTTACTGCAACAACGCTGGTATTAATGCAGAAGATTTATCTGTTACCCTGTCCTTCGACAAACTTACAGAACCAACCAGATTAGGCAATTTTAAAGCAGTGGTTAAAATACCCAAAGGTGATGTTGGGAAAAGGGAAAAAGCCGTTATACATGCAGCATCACATTGCCCAATTCATGAGACAATTCATTCACCGCAAGAAGTAGAAATTACCCTGGAAAAGTAGATAGCATAGTAAGTGCCAACCATGAATAATCCTTTTTTTAGATTGCTTCGTCACTGTGTCCCTCACAATGACATAATATACATCAACTGAAACTTAATCTCATTTCTCATAATGATCAACTTACGATAGTAAATATAAAACCCGGATTGTTATAATGACCAAACAAATCCTCGATGAATTAAAAAGTCATTCTCCCTTCACTATTTTTGGAGCATTTACTGGAATAATCATTATAATACTTCTTAACAATATTAACATTCCTTCCCGGGTTTCCTTTAATATCTTTTATACACTCCATCCAATACACGTTCTTCTAAGCGCACTTGTCACTGCTTCCATGTATGAACTTCACACAGGAGGCAAAATCAAGCTCTGGCTTCTGATCATAATCGGTTATGTAGGTTCAATAGGCATAGCTACATTGAGTGATTCAATCATCCCATACATAGGGGAAGTTTTGCTCAATTTACCCAACAGAGGCATTCATCTGGGTTTTATTGAGAAATGGTGGCTGGTAAATCCCCTTGCATTTGCCGGTATTTTAATAGCTTATTTCAGACCAACGACAAAATTCCCCCACTTTGGACATGTTCTATTGAGTACATGGGCATCACTTTTTCATATTATTATGGCCTTGGGAGATTCGTTACATTGGTATTCTTATATAGTTATCTTTTTATTTCTGTTCGTTTCAGTCTGGATACCATGTTGTGTAAGCGATATTGTATTTCCCCTTTTGTTTGCGAAAGAAAAAACTTGAAAACACCCCCTCTCACTTAATGGGATGGGATTAAGTTGAGGGGGAAATAGATTTTTTGTGAAATCATCGGGATTGACAAAAGAGAAAATTGAATTGCAAAAATCACCCTGACAGACCAGCGGTAGCAGTTTGTCAAAAACATCAGTTAGGATATTGCAAGGAATGCTGCGACTGCCAGGACTTAACTGAATGCTGTGGTTGTTCCGACCCCAATATCTATTGTAAATTCAGAAGTCAGTGCCTCATCTGGGAATTTTCTCGAAGCAGAAGAAAAAGTAGGACAATTTAAACAGCACTTTAATCTTTATTAATAAAGGGAATCTATATGAAAGAATACAAGGTGTTATTCAAACCAGAAGGAAAAGAAATTCATATCAAGGAAGGAGAAACTATACTTGAGGCGGCTAATCAGGCAGGCGTTTACATAAACAGTGAATGTGGAGGAGAAGGAGTCTGTGTAAGATGCAAGGTCCAGGTAATAGAAGGCAAAGTTGATAAAAAATCGGTTTCCATGACCTTTCTCAATCCAGATGAGATTCAACAGGGTTATATACTAGCCTGCCAGACACCAATTTATAGTGACCTTGCTATCTCAGTTCCTTCCCAAGCGGCATTGGAAGGTGAACAAATTCTAAAAACAGGAATAACCCTTTCTTATAGTTCCCCAGAAAAAGTTGAAAAAGAATTTACTGATCAAAGAGAGGTTTCATATTACCACCCCCTAACCCGAAAAACTTTCCTCAAGCTCCCCCCACCTGATCTTAACGATACCTTGCCTGATCAAGAACGTCTTTTCAGAGAAATTAAAAAGAAAGAAGAAGTCGCAAACCTGGACATAAGCCTTCCGTGCCTAAGAAGTTTACCCACACTGCTTCGACAGAGCAACTGGGAAATAACTGTAACATCATGGGAGCAAAATGGCACAACCGAAATCATTCATGTTGAACCAGGCAACACTTCCATGAACAATTTTGGCATCGCCCTGGATGTGGGTACCACCACTGTGGTAGCCGAACTTGTCAATCTTGGAACTGGTGAAGTTATGGGCGTTAGTGGTACTCACAACAAGCAGATTAGCTACGGAGAGGATGTAATTACCAGAATCATCTTTGCCTGCACGAAAGACGGTCTTTCTCCTCTTAACAACGCAATTATAGAAAACGTTAACCAGCTCATTAAGCAACTCGTGAATGAAAACGGTATCAAAAAAGAACAGATCACAGGAATTGTCGCTGCGGGCAATCCCACTATGATCCATCTATTACTTGGATTAAATCCCTGTAGTATCAGACTCGAACCTTACATACCCGCTTCCAATACATATACCCCTATTCGCGCATCAGATCTTGGGATTGATATCCTCCCTCAAGCAGTAATCATCTGCACACCTGGTGTAAGCAGTTATGTTGGAGGGGATATTTCAGCAGGAGTATTATCATCCGGCATGAACAACTCTTCTCAAATCTCTGCCCTACTTGATCTGGGCACCAACGGAGAAATAGCCCTTGGCAATAATGACTGGCTGGTATGTTGTTCTGCCTCTGCAGGCCCGGCCTTTGAGGGCGGCGGTCTCAGATGCGGTATGAGAGCAACTACAGGGGCAATTCAGAAAGTGATAATTGAAGATGTTGAAGTTAAACTCTCCATCATTGGAGGAAATAAAGCACGTGGTATCTGTGGTTCTGGATTAATCGATCTTATAGCCGAACTGTTTCTAAACGACATTATTGACCCTGCGGGGAAATTTCATCCTGACTCCGACAACCCGCGCGTTAGGCATCGGGAAGAGGAATCAGAGTTTATTTTGGTTTTTGCTAATGAATCTGACACAGGAAAAGATATCGTTTTTACTGAAACAGATATTGGAAATGTTATCAAGTCAAAAGCGGCTGTCCTCTCAGCAGCAAAAGTTCTCATTGAAAGTGTAGGTATGAGCTTTCAAGACCTGGATCGTATCTTTGTAGCCGGAGGGTTCGGCAACTATTTGAATATAGAGCGTGCAATTACTATCGGCTTGTTACCTGATATACCCTTAGACAAAATTCAGTTTATTGGTAACAGCTCTCTTAGTGGAGCACGAATGGGGCTTCTCTCCAGATATGCCTTTGAAGAAGCCAAGCTTATTGCAAGGAAAATGACTTATTTTGAACTTTCAGTAAATCCTCAATTCATGGATGAATTTATCGCAGCAATGTTTCTTCCCCATACCAATCTTAACCTTTATCCAAGCGTTAAACAAAAAGATAAAGGTAATGTAAAAGCTTCACATGATAGCAAAAAGGATAGTGCAACCACCATAAAAGAAAAAAACGATGAAAATGCTTCCCAATTTTCAAAAGTCCCCCCGGTCCAGAACGCTAAACAAGAATCAGTAGATAATCATTGTCTGGAGCTGGAGAAAGAAATAGAAGAGCTTAAAGTGAAACTTGATGATCGTAAAGCTGCCCTTCCCATGCACGATGCTACTCCTCAGCAATGGATTGCAATAGAAGATATAGAAGATAAAATATCACAGAAAAAGAAAGAACTCAGGAATCTCAAAAAATGAGAAGCATACCTTATTAATTTTAAATAGCTTTATTTATATTAATAAAGATTGGGAATCAGACTACTGGAGGATGATAGGAGTAGCAAGCCAATTCTTCGTTAACTGCTCCGGAAGGCTTTTTTCATTTTGTATTCGGAGGGTCGATGCTGTCTTGGTAGAAAATATTGGGCTGTGCCCCGTAATCGGTTCGCCAGATATCTACTGCTTGAGAGTAGGTAACATAGACAGCCCGGCCGGATTCAATAAGAGGAGCAAGTTGGTCCAGTAGTGCCAATAGTTCCTGGTGATGTTCGGGATTAAAGATCACGCTCTGCGGTACAGCCAGAGAGGCAGTATACATCTTGTCCCGATCGATGGTCCCTTGTTCGAGCTTGTCAACCAGGGTTTGTACGAACTCAGGAGTGGAAAGATACTGATTGTTTTGACCCCAGTTAGAATGCTCACCTGGCCCCACATAAACCATTCGCTCATCAGAATCGTGAACCCAGAAGTTCTCATTTGCTCCTTTGGGGATCCAGATACCGCAGGCAATATCATCTCTGCTGAAATCGCCCAGATGATGATCGCGGCTCACCGCAAGTGTCAGAATTTTGGGAAACCACGTGAAATCAGGATAAATCCTCCCTTGTTCACCCTGTGCCAGTCTGGCAAATTGCCCAGGATCGTCCCAGACCAAACCGCCGACGTTCTCGCTAATGGCCAAGGTAACAGTTTCCCCAAGGAAGCGAATGTCTGCGTAGTTATCCTGACCTTCTTCGCAACCACCCTCCTGATGGGAATCAATTTCAAAACTATAGTAAGAGGCAAGGTAGTCTATTACGTTAAGTCCGTTGGTGACTGCTTTCATCTCCTCAGTTTCGCAATGCGATGCTCCAATAAAAAACTCATACTCAATCTGGAGGTTGAAGGCAGCTCCAGTCTGGGACAGGGTCTCTGCAAAAACCAGGAGCTTGTCGCGGTAGTCCTGATATTTGTCGCATTGGGTATACACCGGCACGTCTTCGATGTGACCAGCAATGGCGACGTAGACCGGAGGAAATTCTACAGATGAATTATCACAAGCCATCAGCCCGAGAGTAATGAGCCCCAAAACCAATAATGATTGTAAAATTCTATTGTACATAATGTCCTCCGTAATATATTTTGTTTGAATCGAGTAGATCGGTTTCTTCCGATGCTACAGGTTGAGGTTTGTTTTTTCTGTATCCGCTTGGTTTCCCGACGGTGCTGCAACGCCTTAACTATATATTAGCTGGAGAAATTGTCAAGATTTGAGAATTTAGGTAGTCTGTTCTGGATCAATTGGATAGGCTTCAAATACAAGATGGGGTATTAAAATGCAGGGATTTTACACACATAACTTGCAGAACCTATAGCCGTCTGCAGTGTAAATTTACTATGACCTACACAATGAAGTGTTGATAATTTCGGCTTTCTGGTGGTGTCCTTGACTGTAAGGTGAGATTTAATTTATCTTTAACTGTTGTGCCATCATGTTCCCCTGAATATAATGTCTGATTCATGACATATAGTACAAACCAGACCTTTATTCAAATTTCACGACACGACCCCATTGTTTCAAACAACTAAACTGTTACCATTGTTTCTTGTTGATGTCGTGCGGGTCTATTACGTTATCATTCGCAAAGCTCAAAATCGTATTCATTTCCCAGCCTAGCGTGAGTTTATTATAAATTCAGAAGAAGTCAAGCAAATCAGAGCCGTAA
>CAZOKO010000049.1:0-19166 GCA_964580455.1 uncultured Thermodesulfobacteriota bacterium
TTTCTTTTGGTTGCGGCTTTGCTGCGCTGTGTTCTCTGTGGTTTTGTTTTGACAAAAGCATAGAAAGGAAAGGGAGGGAATATGTTTTTAAAAGAAAGCTTAGAAAAGAAAAGGTTTGTTGTTACCTCTGAAATACAACCACCTGTAGACACTGACATAAAAGAACTTCTCAAAAACATTGAAAAGATAAGAGGAAGGTTAGACGGGGTAACAGTTCCTGAATTCGAACTTGAAGGGGTAGTCACAGATTCTATAGGAACTTGCAGGCTTTTGAGGGAGAATAAATTTGATCCCGTTCTTCAAACTACCTGCAGGGAAAAGAATAGGTTGGACTTACAGTCATATCTGTTGAAAGCCTCTGAACAGGGGGTAAAAAATATTCTCGCCTTCACTGCAGATTACCGCATTACGGGTGATAGCCTGCAGGAGATAATGTTCTTCCATGTGGACTCGGGCAAGCTCTTCTCGGTGGTGGATAGCTTGAAAGAAGGGCAAGACGTGGTGGGTAGAGAAGTCGAACAGAGAGATTTTTTTGTAGGTTCAGGTATCGACGCTGGTTGGGGTAAAAATGTACCGGACCTTGAATTGAAAGAGATGGAAGAAATGGTTAAACTGGGTACCGGTTATTTTCTATCTACACCCGTTTTTGATCTGGACGAATTCCAAAAATTCATGAAAAGAGTAGAACCCTTTGGGATACCTGTAATTGCTGAAGTGATCTTGGTGAGAACAGCAGGAATGGCGCATTTTATTAACAGACATTTAAAGCAGGGACTTGTTCCCCAGGAGATTATTCAGAAGCTAGCCAATGCCCCGCTAAAGGAGAAAGCAAGCATCGAGATTTTCACAGATATTGTAAAAGGCTTAAAAGATATCTGCCAAGGGGTACATCTCATCCCTGTGGGATGGGAGGAAAAGCTGCCAAAGTTCCTGGATGCAGCAAAATTGTAAGAGAAGAGCTCCTGTTAGGTTTCAAGAAAAATATCTAAGAAGGATTAGGGTCAACCCTTTTTCTTTTTATAGTAAATGCAATAATTAATTTGACTCCCTTATGTCATTGCGAACGCAGTGAAGCAATCTCAGAGGATTGTGGAGCCTGTTCCGAGCGTCTTTAAGGAGATTGTTGAGCTTGTTCCGAACCTTATTAAGAGATTGCTTCTTCACTGCGTTCCTCGCAATGACAATTTTCTTATGTCGTTTACTATCGATTTGAGGAAATGTAATGCCTGAATCAATTGCCATCACCTTGGATGGAATAGAAGTCAGGGGTCTAAGCGGCATGACCATCCTTGAGTTAGCCCAAGAAATTGGCATTGAGATCCCCACCCTCTGTCACGATCCCCACCTTCAGTCTATAGGTGCCTGCCGTGTTTGCTTAGTGGAAGATGAGAAGAGGGGAAAGTTTCATGCAGCGTGCGTTACCCCCATTGCTCCAGGAATGGTAATCAATACCTGTTCTCCGCGGGTAATCGAATATAGAAAGACTGTCGTTAAGCTGATGCTGGCAAGCCACCCGGACTCCTGCCTGGTTTGTGAAAAGGGGAATCGATGTAAATTAAGACAGATTGCTGCAGACCTTGGAATAGGCCTGGTTGAGTACTATCCTATGCCGAATTTCACCGGCACACAAGAGGTAAATCCATTTATTCTCAGGGACCTGAGCAAGTGCATCCTCTGTGCAAAATGCATCAGGGCAGACCACGACCTGGTGGTTGAAGGTGCTATTGATTATATAGACAGGGGATTCGAGGCAAGGCCTGCCACTATTACAGATGGCCCTCTTGAGATTTCGGAATGCACTTTTTGTGGTACATGTGTGGAGCTGTGCCCCACGGGAGCCCTTTTCGAAAGGGACAAACGATATCGTGGTACGACCACTCATCGTGTAGCCACAACCTGCTCTTTCTGCGGATGCGGATGTTCTTTCTGGCTTGAGATTTCAAATAATCAAGTAGTAGGGGTGCGACCGGGAATCCCAGGTTCTGTAAACGGGATGACCCTCTGTGTGAAAGGACACTACGGCTATGAATTTGTCAATCACCCCAATCGTTTAAAGAAACCCCTTGTCAGAAAAGATGATGTGTTGGTAGAAACATCCTGGGATGAAGCACTTCAGGCTGCAGTGCAGGGACTGAAGAGCATTAAGAAGAAAAATGGGGGGGAAAGCATAGCGTTTCTCGCAGGGGCACATGGTACCAATGAAGAAGCCTTTTTATTAAAGAAATTTGCTTCTGATGTTTTGGGTACAGATCATGTACTATGCGGGAGCGGAATTTATATGTCCAATCTCATAAAGGGAATGGAAAAGACACTGGGTTTCGCAGGCACGGAGAGTTCGATAAAAGAACTTGAAGAATCAGAAGCAATTCTCCTTATTGGAGCAAACCCTACGGAGACAGCACCCATAGTGGGATATAGCATAAAAAGGGGGGTTCGACAAAGAAAAACAACCCTCATCGTAATAGACCCTATTAAAATTAAGCTTTCTAAATATGCCAGGCTGTGGCTTCGGCCTTTCATTGGCAGTGATGAGATTTTACTTTTAGGCCTCATCAACCTTCTATTGGAAAATAAAGATTTTAAAGAAGGCCTATCTGATGAAGAAGCTAAAAATTTAGAAGAAATTAAAAAAGGTATTAAACATTTTCCATTAGAGGATGTGGAGTACAAAACTGGGGTTCCTTTAGACAGTTTGAAAGAAGTGGTACATCTGTTTTGCTCTGCTGAAAAAAGAGCTATTGTCTTTGGGAGCGGAGTACTGCAACAGCCCAGGGGTGAAAACCTGGTCAAAATCCTTTGCACTGTCGGCTCCATTTTGAGGATTCTTACAAAAAAGGAAACAGTAATTTTTCCCTTAATCAAGCAAAGTAATGCCATGGGGTGCTTTCATATGGGTTTGATAAATGGGGAGTCTCCAGAAACGATATTCAGGGAGATCTTAAATGGTCACATTAAAGGGTTGTGGATTGTAGGAGAAGACCCCATGGTTAGCATCCCCGGGGTTAAAGAAATCGAAAAGGCCCTTAAGAAACTGGAGTTTCTTATTGTTTCTGATGTCTTTCTCACCAGTACAGGCAAAAATGGACACGTAATTTTCCCTTCGGCTACTTTTGCTGAAAAGTCGGGAACTGTTACCAACATGGAGAGACGGGTACAAAATATTCGTCCGGCAATCGATTGTGTGGGAGAAAGCCGCCCAGATTGGCGAATCATCAGCCAGGTTTTCGAACATCTTGGTGCCCCTTTCCATTTTAAATCTGAAAAAGATATCACAGAGGAGATAATTAAAAGTGTTCCCTTATATTCAAAGGTAAGCCTTTCTGAAATAGATAAAGGCCATTTCTCTTACACACTTCCCGTATCCCTCTCAAAAGAGGGTAAGTCCTTTTTTGTGCCAGAGAATGTTTCTGAGATGTCTGGAACAAACAAAAAGTATCCTTACACGCTTATGTTGGGTAGCATTCTTTTCCAACTTGGATGCGGTTACCAGACAAAACACTCCCCAAGGCTTAAGAGAATTATAAAAGATGAATATGTAGAGATAAATCCGGAGGATGCATCAAAAGAGGGCATTCAAGATAGTGACGTTATCAAGCTGATTTCCTCTGCAGGAGAAAAAAGAATCAAAGCCCATTTGGCAAATAAAGTTCCAAAGGGTGTGCTCTTTATGCCTCTACCCTTTACTCAAGGTTCAACCCTTGTGCCTTTTAGTAAAGAAGGCAGTGGACTTAAAACCTGCCAGGTTAAGATTGAAAGGACTGCAACATGAAACCTGAAAAGATAGATTTAAAAAAATTCGCTTCCACCTTAGAGGAATATAAAGAACAGAAATGGTCCCTTATTCCTCTTTTACAAAAGGTTCAGGAAGAATTTGGCTACATTCCACCTGAAGCGATCGAGCCTATTGCAAAGGCACTTCATCTCTTCCCCAGCGAAGTGCAGGGGGTAATAACCTTTTACTCTCAATTTTCTCTTAAACCCAGAGGCAAATATGTCATCAGGGTCTGCAAAGGAACGGCCTGCCATGTTCGGGGCGGACGAAGTATTCTTAAAATCGCAAAAAGAGAGCTGGGAGTGGAGGAAGGAGAAACAACAGATGACTATCAATATACTCTGGAAACGGTGGCCTGTCTTGGGGCGTGTTTTCTGGCTCCAACCATGATGGTCAATAAGAATTATTTTGGAAAACTGACTCCTCCAAAGATCAACTCAATTTTAAAACAATACGAGAAATAGGGGAAACTCAGCTTATGGCAAAACTTCTCTCCTATAATGCCCTGAAAAATTTTAAAGAAGCGTGTGCCAAGGAAATTTCTGCCCGGAAATATTGTATCCGCATCTGCATGACAGGGTGCAAGGCCTATGGTGGAGAAGAAGTAAAAGAAGCACTGGAAAGAGAGATTAAGGCACGAGGGCTCACAAAACAGGTCGAGGTTCGTGAAACAGGATGTCAGGGTTTCTGCGCCAAGGCACCCGTTTTAACTATCGACCCCTTAGGCATATTCTATCAGGAGATAACTCCTGCAGACGCAGCAGATATCGTTATCAGGACCATCCAAAAAGGTGACGTCCTGGGACATCTTCTCTATGAAGATTTAAAAACCGGCATAAAGATGCCCACCGTAAATCAAATCCCATTCTTCAGTCTGCAGAATCGAAGAGTACTGAAAAATTGTGGAATAATAGATCCCAAGAAGATCAATCACTATATTGGAATGGGTGGCTACGACGCACTTGCAAAGGCACTCAACGGTATAACCCCTGAACTATTAATAAAGGAAGTTAAGAAGTCAGGACTTCGCGGAAGAGGTGGTGCAGGGTTTCCCACAGGAACTAAATGGAAATTTGCCCGATCTTCACCTGCAGGACCAAAGTATATCATCTGTAATGCAGACGAAGGAGACCCCGGTGCCTTCATGGACAGGGCGGTACTGGAAGGGGATCCTCATAGAGTAATTGAGGGTATGATTATTGGGGCCTATGCGATTGGAGCACGTTTTGGATACATTTATGTAAGAGAAGAATACCCCATAGCTGTGGAACACCTTGGAATTGCCATTGATCAGGCAATGGAAATGGGAATCTTAGGTGAAAACATCTTTGGATCGTCATTCAGCTTTACACTCGAACTGAAGAAAGGTGCAGGTGCCTTTGTATGCGGGGAAGAAACGGCCTTGATGGCCTCCATTGAAGGGAAACGTGGGATGCCCCATACCCGCCCTCCATTTCCAGCCCAGGCAGGCCTGGATGGAAAGCCAACTAACATCAACAATGTAGAAACCCTTGCCAATATACCCATGATTATCCGAGAGGGTGCCAAATGGTACTCAAGTGTGGGAACAGATAAAAGTAAAGGAACAAAGGTCTTTTCACTGGCCGGCAAGGTGAACAATACAGGTCTGGTGGAAGTCCCCATCGGCATTTCTATTCGGGAAGTTATATTCGATATCGGGGGCGGAATTCCCAAGGGCAGAAAGTTTAAAGCCGTACAGATGGGAGGACCCTCCGGAGGGTGTGTGACGGAAAAACACCTGAATCTTCCTATCGATTATGAATCCCTCCAAACCATTGGATCTATTATGGGCTCTGGAGGGATGGTAGTTATGGATGAAAATAACTGTATGGTAGAGATTGCCCGCTTTTTTCTCGATTTTACCTGCTCTGAATCATGTGGGAAGTGTGTTCCCTGTCGGCTTGGGACAAAACAGATGCTTGAAATACTTGCCAGGATCACGGAGGGTCATGGTCGCGAAGGTGACATCGATATGTTATTAAAGATTGGAGAAGCAGTAATGCAAAGTGCACTTTGTGGACTCGGACAGACATGTCCAAAGCCGGTTCTCTCCACCATTAAATATTTCAGGGATGAGTACGAGGCACATATAAAAGAGAGGAGATGCCCAGGTGCTGTGTGTGAATCTCTGGTAATATCAGCCTGTCAACACACCTGTCCCGTGGGCACCAGCGTTCCCAAATATGTTGCAGCTATTGCAAAGGAGGATTATATAGAGGCGGCTGAAATTGTCAGGGAGAGGAATCCTTTCCCTGCAATTTGTGGCCGTATCTGCCATCATCCATGTGAAATCAAATGCCGCAGGGGGGAACTTGATGAGCCTGTGGCAATACGTTCTTTGAAGAGGTTTGCCGCAGATAAATATTTTGAAACAGCACAAAGACCTCCCCCACCTTTCCCCAAGACAAAAAGTCGGAAGGTTGCCATCGTAGGTGCTGGCCCAACTGGACTCACCTGTGCCTTTTACTTGGCCAGAATGGGTTATCCGGTAACTGTTTTTGAAGCGCTTCCTGTAGGTGGAGGTATGTTGATGGTAGGAGTGCCTGAGTTCCGCCTGCCAAAGGCCATAGTCCAAAAGGAGATCGAATATATTGAGCAACGGGGTGTAGAAATAAAATATAATACGCCTGTAAATATTAACTTTACTTTGGAAGACATTAAAAAACAGGGATATGATGCGATATTCGTTGCTGGTGGAGCACAAAAAAGTCAGAAGATTGGGATCCCGGGAGAAGATGAGAGCCTTGAAGGTCTTTATTATGGCCTTTCTTTCTTGAGAGATGCAAAACTTGAGAAGGAGATTTATGTTGGAAGGGTGGTAGTGGTTGTTGGTGGGGGTAATGTTGCATTTGATGTTGCACGATCTGCATTGAGGCTTCCATGGAATGGTGATGGGCAGCGGGAGGTGCACATAGTATGTCTGGAATCAAGAGAAGAGATACCGGCCTTTGAAGAAGAGGTTGAGGAGGCAATTGATGAAGGCATTTTTATACATCACTCCCTTGGGATTAAAAAGGTTTTATCAGAAGAGGAAAAAGTAACAGGGATTGAGACCTTAGCGGTTGCTTCTGTTTTTGATGAAGAAGGACGATTTCATCCTACCTACATTCCGGATAGCGAAGGGTTTTTCCCTGCAGACACCCTCATTATGTCAGTAGGCCAGGCCCCGGATCTGTCCTTTCTTCCCCCGGATAGCGACCTGGAGAGAACAAAGTGGGAGACACTTGAGGTGAATCCCAATAACCTGGCAACTAACATCCCCGGCATTTTTGCGGGTGGAGATTTTGTGACGGGCCCCACTTTTATTATTGAATCCATTGCAGCAGGTAGAAGAGGGGCAGTTGCAATTGATAAGTACTTGCAGGGAGATGAAACACCTGTTTTGTTTGTCGATGAAAAAGAAGAAACTCCTTCTGAGACAGTGGAAGAGGAACTTAAGGATGTAGAGGAAGAAAAGCTCAGAGTGAAAATGCCTACAGCACCTCCTGAAGACCGCATCCATGATTTCCGCGAGATCGAACTGGGCTTCACTGAAGAAAAGGCCTGCGAGGAGGCCAAACGCTGTTTGCGATGTGATCTGGAAAAATGAAAAATTCTTTAACCACAGAGGACACAGAGAGAAAAATTAATTTTTAAGAATTGTGTGAACTCCGTATTTTCTAAAACTCAATGGGAATTCTATTTTGAAATTCTCCGTGGCTCCCCCGTTAGATAGTAAACCTTGTGGAATAGATAATTTATCCAATAGGATGAGCATCTAAAAAAGTTCACCTGCTATATAGTAAATATCTAACGGGGTGAATCTGTGGTTTGTTTTGACAATACGTATGATAATCAGAGGAGGAAATAATGATCAGGTCCATTACCAAGCAAAAACCTTTTGAAGAGATTTTAAGTCTTCTTGAGCATGCTTCAAAGATATTCATCATTGGCTGTGGAACATGTACAACCATGACCAGAACCGGAGGGCAGCCGGAGGTCTTGCAGATGATGAATCAGCTAAAAGAGTCGAAAAAGGAGGTAACAGGATGGATGATGATCCCAGTGGCATGTGATGAATTGACTCATGAGGCACTTGAAGAAAAAATAGATGCCATTAATGGTGCTGATGCCCTTCTTATCATGACCTGTGCCTTTGGGGTTCAAACGATTGCTATGCATCTGGACAAACAGGTAGTGCCGGCACTTGATACACTCTTTATAGGAAAAGAGAAAGAGGTTGGAGTCTTTGATGAGGTCTGCCTCCAGTGCGGGGAGTGTATTTTAGGAGAAACAGCAGGTATATGTCCGGTTGCTGGTTGCCACAAGGGTCTTGTCAATGGACCATGCGGTGGAACAAATAAGGGGAAATGTGAGGTTGATTCAAATAAGGATTGTGTTTGGACACTGATTTATAAGAAGCTTGAAAAGATGGACAGGCTGGATTTAATGCGCAAGTATCATCCCCCAAAGCAGTATCACATTGAACCAAAACCGGGAAAAACTTTCATACCTTTTGATGAAAGGAGCAAAGAAGATGGCACGCAGCCTTAAGGAAACACTTCATTCCGGTAAATTTGTAATAACCGGTGAGATAGGTCCTCCCAAGGGGACAAACATTGAGAAGATGGTGCATCATATTGATCTTCTCAAGGATAAGGTGGATGCAATGAATGTCACAGACCATCAAAGTTCAGTAATGCGCTTTCCCTCAATGGGAGCGGCCCTGTCAGTTAAAGAGCGGGGTGGAGAACCTATCCTGCAAATGACCTGCAGAGATCGAAACAGACTGGCCCTCCAGGCAGATCTTTTCTTTGCCTACACCCGTGGTATCAGAAATGTCCTCTGTTTAACGGGTGATGCCGTCCCTGTGGGGGACCATAAAATGGCAAAAGGGGTTTTTGATCTAGACTCAAGCCAGCTTTTGCGTACGGTTCGTCTTCTTGAAACGGGTAAGGATATGGGAGGCAACGATTTGGATGGAAAGGTCGAATTTTGCGCTGGGGCTATTGTAACCCCTGAGGCAGATCCTTTAGAGCCTCAACTTATCAAGTTTGAAAAAAAGGTCGATTCGGGAGCGGAATTTTTTCAGACTCAGGCCATTTATGATCTCGATAACTTTCAGCGTTTCATGGAGTTTGCCAGAAAGTTTAAGGTAAAAATTCTTGCCGGCATTATCCTCTTGGTTTCAGCACGGATGGCAAAGTTCATGAACAACAATGTCCCTGGTGTTTTTGTGCCTCAGACCTTAATTGATGAGCTTGCCGGTGCACCGAAAGGGACGGCAATTAAGAAAGGAATTGAGATTGCGGGGCGTATGATCCGACAGATCAAAGAAGAGGAGATTTGTGATGGGGTCCATATTATGGCTATCGGAAAAGAGGAGGTGGTGCCTGATATCTTAAGTGCGGCTGGTATTTAACCCAGAATTTGCAGTAGCCATCTGCTGTGGCTTGAAAATCCTTGCTGCACCGTTTGTTTCACAATTTTACTCCTCAACATATCTATGGATATGCCTTCGTCATAAAATTGTTCCAACTGCACGTTTCGCTACGGTTTTCTGCGCCTCGCTACGATACCTACTGCAAAATCTGGGTTTAATTGAGCTTGTTTCCGATCAGCTGGACCAGGTTTTGGGCGATGCCTTTTATTTCTTTTTCGTCCTGGCCTTCAACCATCACTCGGCACAATGACTGGGTACCGGAGTAACGCACCAGGACCCTTCCTTTATCAGATAGTGTCTTTTCAGCAGTAGCAATAGCCTTTTTGATCTCAGGTATGGAGTCGAGATCTTTCTTATGTGTTATTTCCACATTCTCAATTACTTGAGGAAACTTCTGCATGATGGTACTGAGTTCAGAAAGTTTCTTGTTGTTTTTTTTCATAGTTGCCATGACCTGCAGGGCAGAGAGAATACCATCGCCCGTTGTATTTAAGTCAAAAAATATAATGTGTCCCGACTGCTCACCACCAAAGTTGTAACCATGGCTCAACATTTTTTCTAATATGTATCTGTCTCCAACTGCTGACCTAACCATTTTAATACCTTCTTTTTTGAGAGCAACCTCAAGTCCTATATTACTCATTACGGTGGCTACTACTGTGTTTTTTTTGAGTCGGTCTTCTCTTAACAAATCCACAGCACAGATAGCCATGATTTGATCGCCATTTACCTCAACCCCATTTTCGTCAACAAAAATGACTCGATCCGCATCGCCGTCTAAAGCAATGCCAATATCAGCACCCTTTTCTTTCACTGCCTGGCTTACCACTTCCGGGTGAAGTGTTCCGCAGTTTAAATTGATATTAGCCCCGTCAGGATCAATGCCCAGGGGATAGACCTCGGCTCCCAGCTCTTCAAATACAAGGGGTGCAATTTTATACGCTGCGCCATGAGCACAATCGAGAACAATCTTATAACCATCCAGCGTAAAATCACCTGAAAAAGTGTTTTTTAAAAAGACAATATACCTTCCTGCAGCGTCATCAATTCTGAATGCCTTTCCTACTTCGGTGGCGGTGGGGCGAAGAGAATCTATCTCTTTGGAAAATATCAACTCCTCAATTCTCTTCTCTTTTTCGTCTGGGAGCTTGAATCCATCTCGACAAAAAATCTTTATCCCATTATCCTGAAAGGGGTTATGGGAGGCAGAGATCACAATACCAGCATCTGCCCTCATATCAGTAGTTAAAAAAGCGATGCCCGGGGTAGGAATGGGGCCTACCAGGAGGACATCTACACCCATGGAACAAATACCTGATGCCAGAGCGGTCTCCAGCATGTATCCTGAAAGCCTGGTATCCTTACCAATGAGAATTTTATGTCTTCTCTCTTTATCCTTAAATATATGAGCTATAGCCCTTCCCAACTGCATTGCAATTTCTGTGGTCATAGGGTACGCGTTGGCCACACCTCTGATTCCATCGGTACCAAATAATTTTCTCATTTCTCCTTCCTTATTGTTGACGTTCTATCTATTCTACCGTTACGCTTTTTGCCAGATTCCTGGGCTGGTCAACATCCGTTCCCTTAAGTTCAGCAATATGATAGGCAAGTAATTGCAGAGGAAGTGTGAAAAGAATGGGCATCAGAAAGCTATTATTCTCAGGTATTTTTATAATAGTATCTGCCTTTGACTTAATTTCTTTACTGATTTTAGGAGTAACTGCTATAATTTCCCCTCCTCTTGCCTTGACTTCCTCAACATTACTCATGATCTTATCAAAAGTAATACCTTTAGATACTAACACTACTACGGGCATTTGTTCGTCAATGAGTGCAATGGGACCATGTTTCATCTCACCTGCTGGATATCCTTCTGCATGAATATAAGAGATTTCCTTCAGTTTAAGGGCACCTTCCAGGGCAATGGGGTAGTTGATACCCCTTCCCAGGTAGAGGAAATCACGGTAGTTCATATACTGGTGGGCAATAGTTCTTATAGTGGAGTCTTCTTCCAGTATCTTTTCAACCTGGCGAGGTAGTTTTACCAGGTCTTTGATCATATTTTTCTCTTTATCAGTGGATAACCGCCCGGTAAGTTTCCCCAGGTGGAGAGCCAGGAGATAGAGAACTGTCAATTGGGTAGTGAAAGCCTTGGTTGAAGCTACTCCAATCTCTGGTCCCGCATGGGTGTAAATAACTCCGTGGGAGCCCCTTACCATACTGCTGCCCACTACATTACAGATGGAGATGATTCGCGCCTTTTTCTTCAGCCCTTCCCGCAGTGCTGCCATAGTATCTGCTGTTTCTCCTGACTGGCTTATAAGCAGAAGAAGGGTTTTTTTATTTAGCAGAGGATCCCGGTACCTGAATTCAGAACCCAGATCCACTTCGACCGGTATATGACAGATATCTTCAATCATGAATTTGCCTACAGTAGCAGCATGCCAGGAAGTGCCGCAGGCAACGATAAAGATCTTCTCAATCTGTTTTAAATCTTTTGCAGTGAGGTTGCAATCTTCCAGGAATACATTGCCCTTCTCCTCAGCAACCCTTCCTCTGAAAGTGTCAATAAGTGCTATCGGCTGTTCAAATATTTCCTTCTGCATAAAGTGCTTGAAGCCACCCTTTTCTGCCATAGAGGGACTCCAATCGATTGTCTCGACTTTTTTAGAAACCTTTGTGCCTGAGAGGTTATTTATTTTTACTCCCTTGTTACTTAAAACAGCTATTTCCCCGTCGTCCGGAAAGATTACCTTCCTCGTATGTGACAGAAAAGCAGGGATGTCAGAAGCTATGAACCATTCTTGCTCACCAAGACCTATGACCAGAGGACTTTCATTTCTTGCAGCGATCAGCTTTTCTGGCTCTTCTTCACAGATGATCCCAATAGCGTAAGACCCTTTTATCCTTTTAAGTGCATTTCTTACTGCCTGCTCAAAGCTGTTTCCTTTGAAAAGGTAGCTTTGTATAAGATGAGAAATAATTTCTGTGTCAGTTTCAGATTTAAAGGTGTGGCCTTTTTTTTCCAGTATTTTTTTAAGGTCAAGGTAATTTTCAATAATGCCGTTGTGGACAACTACAATACTTCCAGCTTTATGGGGATGGGCATTGGTCTCAGACGGTTTGCCATGAGTAGCCCACCTGGTGTGACCTATCCCCACCCTTCCTCTCAATGGGTCTTTATATAAAGAACGTTCTAACTGGTCAAGTTTTCCTTCGTTTCGTTTGATCTTTACTTTCCCGCCATCTATTACAGCCATGCCGGCAGAATCGTAACCTCGATATTCTAATCGCTTTAAGCCCTCAAGTAAAATCTGAGGAGCTTCTCTTTCACCAATGTATCCTACGATGCCACACATGTCTCGTCTCTGTAATGCTATAATTTATTGTGAAGTTCTTATTACTTCCTGTTCCTGTTTTAGCTTAACTATTGAACCGGGGGGGTAGTATCCGCGCAATGAGGTATTGGGATAGGATAATACTCCCTTTGCCAGTAAAGTTCCGGGGCTGGTTACTGTATTACATCCCAGCTCCACTTTGTCTCCAATAATAGCCCCCATTTTCCTCAGTCCTGTATCATACTGATTCCCATCAATTTCAACTTTTATGGATGACTCGAAAATTTTAAGATTGGCGAGTTTAGTTCCTGCTCCTAGATTGACTTCACCTAAAATACTATCTCCGATATAGGCAAAGTGACCAGCTTTACTTCCGTAAATCAAAATGGAGTTTTTGATCTCGGTAGTATGTCCTGCCACACATCGATTGCCGATAATTACATTTCCCCTGATGTAAGCACCTTGCCGAACCTCAGTGTTATCCCCAATAATGGTAGGACCTTTAATTAGTGCCCCAGGTTCTACAACTGTACCTTTCCCAACATGGATATTATCATCAAGAAAAGATGCGCCTGCGTAGAAAATCGATGCACCCACCAGAATTTCACCGTCGACTTCTACCTGCAGTTTTCCCTTAGTGGTATCCCCTCTTTTCAGAGTGAAATGTTCTATGAGCTTTCCTTCATGGAGAGCGTATGTCTCAGGCAGTATATCCCCCTTTTTTCTTAGCTCACTCAGGTTGGAAACAAGGGTGTCCTGGATATATGATTCCAGCTTTTTTAAGACATCCCATACATGTTCTGTTTTTTCAAACAATGGGCGGTGGGCAAATTTGGTCAGGTCAAAAAAATCTTCAGTGCTTAACATCTTATTTATCGGATTCTTGTCAAAAAAATAAAGAGAATATTGAGATGCTGTCTATTCTCAATAAAAAACAGCCTTCAAAATATTCTCATAGGGATCTTTTCTGAGATCAAATATATTGTCTCAATGGATCTGGCAGGAAGTGTGCTATTTTGCCTTTTCCTATACCTTGCTGTATGTCTCTTTATCAGCACAAAGGAAGGTGCAATTTTTCCCTGATTCTTTCCCCCGATAAAGTGCTTTATCAGCCTGTTCTATCAGGTTATTCTTATTGTCAGCATCTACGGGGAAAGATGCCAAGCCAATGGTTATCCTGATATTTCCAATGGAGTTTCCCTCTGCATCAAGCATACTGTTTCTTTCAACTGATTGTCTAATTCTTTCACAGACAGTAGCAGCCTCTTTCTTATCTGTCTCTGGAAGTATTACAGCAAATTCTTCCCCACCATGCCGACAGATAACATCGCATCCCCTGGTAGCAGTTTTTAAGATTGATGCCAAATTTTTTAATACCAGGTCTCCCACTGGATGGCCGTATTGATCATTATAATCCTTGAAATCGTCAATATCTAACATAATCAAAGAGAGAGGACGGTTGTACCTTTTTTCCCTCTCCAATTCCATCTGCAGGTGTTGGTGAAAGTAACGATAGTTATATAGTTCGGTAAGTCCATCGATGCTTGAAAGTATTTTGTAGAATTCTCTTTCACTAGCCAAGCGTTGAAAATCTCTTCTCTCTATATTTTTCTTTACTACCAGTCTTATCTGGTCCGTATTTAAAGGTTTAGTAATGTAGTCTACAGCACCAGCTTTCATTGATTCTACAGCCGAATTAACAGAGGCATATCCTGTCATTACGATTACATCAATACCTGGATCTATATTTTTTACCTCTTTGATTACTTGCAGACCATCCATCCCATGCATTCTTAAATCAGTTACTATCAGATCATAGGTAGAAGCTCGAACCATTTCCAAAGCTTCTTCCCCACAGGATGCCATGTCCACTTTATAATCTGATTCCTCAAGTAAATCTGCAAGCAGGGATCTTATATCTGCATCATCATCTATAATCAGGAGTTTGATATCAGAAGTGCCACTCTTCTCCTCTCCTGCAATATTTTTATCTGCAACCTCCGGAGGAATAGCAGGGTTCTTTAAGGAAGCGGATTCACCATCTTTTTTCATCTTCTTCATCCTTGTTCATTTTTTGTTGTCAAAAGATAAAAGCGATAGAAATAATTGAGTTTTTTATATCATAAAAATATCCAGAAAGGAACAAATTAATTTAAACGTCTCGGAATTTCTACAACTCATTGAAGTTAAAGGAATTTCTTCCATCACTCCAATTGTGAGCACAGCGAACTATATTTTTTTTGCTTTCTTCCATCGACGGTGGAACCACCACCATTGGGCAGGATATTGTTTTATATAGGATTCAATCAGCTTAGTAAGTTTAGCAGTGTTTTGAAGGATATCATCTTCCTTGTCTTCTGTACTATCAAGTTTGAAAGGTGGTTTTATAATGAGTTTATGGTGGTTTGAAGCATCCCTTATCATAAGCATGGGAAGGATAGGAGCACCTGTTCTTAAGCTGAAGACTACAGGGCCTCTGAAGGTGGGAACCAACCAGCCAAAAAAATCAACCCAGAGATCTTGAGAGGACGCATTCTGGTCAATCTGGAGATAAAGTATACTGTTTTTCCCCAAGGAAGCCAATGATTTTACTACACACATCTTGCGGGGCTGGTCGGGTATTGAGTCCAAGCCGAGTTTTATCCTTATATCTGATAAGGTTTTAGCTAATATGTCATCTTTAGGGTTACGAAGAATGAGGTTAAAACGATAACCTTCCAGAACCAGCCTGGGACCAATGATGACGAAATTTCCCATGTGGGCACTTATAGCTACTACTCCTTTACCCTTGCTCAATGCATTATCCAAGTATTCTAATCCATCAATACTTATAATTTCTTTTAAGAAAACAGGGTCGGCATAGGTGAGTTTTGCTACCTCCATGGCATTCTTTGCTGTGTCACGAAACATGGTTTTAACAATTTCACTACGTTCTCTTTCCGTTTTTGAGGTACCGAAAGCTATTTTTAGGTTGTTGTATGCTATCTGCCTTCGTTTCCTCAGCAGGTAAAAGCCTATTTTTCCAATAATTCCTGCAACAAAGTAAAGATACTTTAAGGGCAACCATTGTGCCAATCGGAGGGCAAAGTGAGCTACAATCCGTCCCCAGAAATAGATAATCCTTTTTCTCAGATAAGGTTTTTTATCCCTTTTTCCCATTTATTTGCCTATCTATGTTTATATAAAAAATGAACTGTGTATATCTCCTATTTCTTTTTAGTTGTCAACTATTTTTGTATATTCATAGATAATCTTGCCAGGTTTTTTTCATAATAGAAACCGGCTTATAAAAAGTGAAAATAGTGAAAAAAACTGCTTGACATTCTTTATGCCTATGATAATAAGGAGCTTGTTATAAAAAATCTGATATGAGAGGGGGTGAGGGGAGTTTAAATCAAATAAATAATGCAATGTTTTATTGTCTAAAATTCTATGGAAAGGAGGAGAAATATGAGATTATCTAAACTTCTGACAATAGTTTTAGCTCTAACTTTTTTCTGTGCTTTTTGTGTGGTCGCTTCATCTTTTGCTGCTGAAGAAGCAGCTAAGGCTGCTCCTGAAAAGGCAGCTAAAGCTGCACCTGAAAAACCGGTATTGTCCGGTAAGATCAATATAAACACTGCAACTATAGAACAATTGGAGATGTTGCCTCGTGTTGGTACAAAAACTGCGCAACTTATTATTGAACATCGCACTCAGAATGGACCTTTCAAAAAAGTGGAAGACATTACTAGTGTTAAGGGTATTGGTGAAAAAACACTTGAAGAATTGAAGAGTTATATCGTTTTGGAGGGTGATACCACCCTGAAAAAGAGTAAGTAGATAGATATTTTTTAGAAGTGATATAATAAAAGGCAGGGAAAACAATCTCTGCCTTTTGTTTAGACTCCTGTATGTCCAAACCCCCCTTCATCCCTTTCGGTAGAGGATAATTCTGTGGATAGCTCTAAATGGGCTTGATAGACTTTATTAATGATCATTTGTGCGATGCGGTCACCCCGTTTTACTATAAAAGGCATTTTCCCCAGATTAATCAGTATAATTCTCACTTCTCCACGGTAATCTGCATCTATGGTTCCTGGTGTATTGGGGATACTTATCCCGTGTTTTATGGCCAGTCCGCTTCGAGGGCGGATCTGCGCCTCAAAACCGGGTGGTAGAGCAATGGTAATTCCTGTCGGGATGAGCTTGATTTCTCCAGGGTCTAGTGTTGTATCTTCTTTAACGGCAGCGCAAATGTCCATGCCTGCTGCGTTAGGGGACATGTACCGTGGCAAAGGAACATCCTCATTGCCAGGAGATTTTTTGACGATGACCCTGATTTTGTCCATATGGCTTTTATGTAGAGGGGATAGTTAGAATATTATTGTTTTTAAAGTTTAATCAGTTTCTTTTTCTTTCTATCTTTTTTTTCTCCTCCTCCATTGCATTTTTCCCTGCTTCGATAGCCGCCAGAATTTCAGCTTTCTTTTCCTTGGTTAGTTCGATACCCTCTTCAATTACTCTGTCTGTTGTTTCTTTAATCTCATCTATCAAATTGTCAATATCTTCTCTCACATTTTCAGTTAAATGTCGGGCTTTTCTTTTTGCCCTTTTGGTTTGAATCCTTAAGTATTGACGGGTCTTTTCGCCGCTCAAGGGGGCATAGAGCAGTGATATGCCTGCACCAATCAAGCTCCCGGCTAAAAAAATGAGTAAAGACCTTGATCCGTTCCTTTCATCCCTTTCTTCAATCATAAGTATCCTCCTCCTTTAAAAAAATTTAAGTTCAAGACATACTTCTCTTTGGTAGTGGATATGGTATATTATATTTACAATTATTTCCAGCTGTTTTTTACATTTTTTGGTGTGGGCTAGTTGGTCAAACTGAATTGAGCTTCAATGCTGCCGACTATTTCCTTTCGGTGGTTTCTGATAACAGGGTGGTGGTATGGTTGGAGCTTATCTTCTTCTTTTCTGGTTAAGATTTCTAATTGCTTTAAGGTCTCAATGATAACGGGTTGCATTGCCCTGTTGTTTCCATCCTCTATCTTGATAGCTACGCCCCATCCCTTTTCCATCAGACTCATAGCATATCCCCCTTCAGCCCCCGTTTTGGCAAACACTTTTTTCCCCAGGGCTCTCATGATATCGGTGCAGACTCTTTCATCGCCTGCAATCATTTCAGGGCAGGAGAGGATTGCTTCTATCAATCGATGGATACCTTGATCGGAGGTGGATGTTAGTTTAGCATAGGATATAGCAAGGTTTTTGAGAGGGAGAAAAAATACCGGAACACCACAGCCGTCTATTCCTATTCCAATTTTTTCAACGGGTACTTCCGTCATGGAAGAAACAGTTTTCAGTATAAGTTGTTGTACAGGATGTTCGTTACTAATGTAATTATCCAGTGGCCATCCATGATGGACGCAGAGGGTTAACATAGCGGTATGCTTACCGGCACAATTATTATGAAAAGGAGAGGGTTTCTTACCCTCTTCCTGCAATTTCTTTGCTGTTGCTCGATGTGAAGGGCGATGAACTCCACATTGCAGGGAACGTTCGTCAAGCCCGATTTTATGCAAGATAGACTTTATGGTGTTGACCTGGAAATCCTGACCATTTAAGGAACCACTCATAATGGCGAGTTCTGCAGGTGTTAAATTGAATGTGTCTGCGGCACCTGTGGTAATTACAGGGAGGGCTTGAAGTGGCTTGGCGCAGCTTCGCAAACAGATATTAAAATCAGGATTGCCTGATTGATAGAGTATATCCCCCCTGGAATCTGCTACTATAATATGACCACGGTGGAAACTTTCGATCTGATCACCCCGTGTAACATTAACGAGTATTTCTGACATGGATTGTTTTCTTAGAGTTCCTGGCGATAAAGATCAAAGTAATTGAGGACCTTTTTAACATAGAGTTGCGTTTCCTGATAGGGAGGGATGTTATCATACCTTTTAACAATCTCAGGTCCAGCATTGTAGGCAGCTAGTGTTAAAGTGATGTTGTTATTGAATCGCTTTAACAGTCGCTTTAAAAATCTAACTCCTCCGTTGATATTTTCTCTGGGATGAAAAGGGTCATACACGTTGAGATCCTTCATAGTTTTAGGCATCAGTTGCATCAGTCCCCTTGCTCCTTTTTTGGAGACTGCATAGGGATTAAAATCGGACTCGGCTTTTATAACTGCTTTAACCAGTGCCGGGTCGATATTGTGCCTTTGGGAAATTTCGCTGATGAGACGGTCATAACGTGTGTTCCTACTAATGCTATTTCTGATATTGCCCTTCTCTCTTTTGAAGAGGTGGTATTTATGGCTGTCAGGAACGTTGGTGAAATGGATAGTGCCATTTTTATCAACATAGCGGTAAATATCTGCGCTTGCTAGGGATGGCAGGCAGAATGCAGAAAATCCCAGTATGATGCAGGGGATGTAAGTGTTTAGTTTTTTTAGAATTGATGATCTCATAAGCGTCCAGGAAATTCTATAACATATTGAAGTTAAAATTATTTACGTCGCGAGATGCGAGTTACAAGTTGCGAGTGTGGAATTTTAATATTTAAAATATTTTATCTGCTTATCCATAATTCTCCAGTAACAATTGAGGAGTAGAAGGAACAGCAT
>CAZOKO010000050.1:0-18921 GCA_964580455.1 uncultured Thermodesulfobacteriota bacterium
TCCTTACGATGTTTTACAAACCGTCTTTGTTGCACTTCATGGTTGAATGTGGGAATCAAATAATTTGTTAAAAGTCAATAAATAAATCAACATATTGTGTACTGCATCAACAGCAAAAAACTTTGACATACTTGCAAAAACCTTGATAATTCTAATAGTTAAACATACATACTCTAGTATAAACTTCTGATGATGTTATTTTGAGTAAAAAATCTTAAAGATATCTTGGCAGATTGGTCTAGATATCTACAATCATTTCCCCCTCTCATATAAGTTGAACTCACTCTCCCACTCTTCCCTCCACAAATCAGTCAAGGTTTTCTTCCTAGGAAAAATTAACTCATCCATGAATCTTCCTTTGTCTTCAATATCCCATTATTGATATCTTATCCTATAAAAACCCTCCCTTTAATAATCTTAAAAATTATATGTTTTATATTAAGACTGTTTTGTGATTTCATTATCACAAAATGGTTTCGGAGGATTACATTCTGAAAGGCTATTGGTACCAATTGTATAAAAAATTCAATACATTAAACTATCTTCAAAAAGAATTTCTCAATTGGCATAAGAATTGCCAATTTCCCCATGTATAAGGAAACAGAAAATTGGGGAAGGAGTTTGGTAGTGAATATGTGGAATATTACAAATCATGTTTTATATACCATGATTTCCGTAATTATTTTTTACAGCACAGGATGTTCCACCTTGCGCTCTGGTTTACTGGGAGATAATATGCGCTCTTCCTATTCCGAAAGACTGGATTTTGACTCTCCTCTTACCTTCAAACTAAAAGATCCACCTATACTCCTGCAGGATAAGATCGATACTGCCTTATATCTCTTTAAAAAAGGTCAATATGGCGAGGCTTGTGATCTTTTCCTTCAATCCATGGATATGATTGAGGATCCCAAACACCCTTTAAGCAGAGAATGTGGTAAAGCCGCTGCTGTATCTGCATTGATGAACGGTGATAGAAAAAGATTTAAACATATAATGACAAGTCTTGATTATTCCTTCAGCGCTTTGGAAAGGTTTACTTATAATGATAATGTTTACAAGGAACTTAAGATACTGGCTTCAGAATTAAGATAAAATAAAGATATTGGTGAAGAACAATTATGAAATATTTGAATTTAATTCTCACTTTATTGTTATTAAATTATTTCCTTTGTCACAAAAACTGTTTTGCTGGTTCATTATCTCCTGAAGGAATAATTGATGACACTATAAAAGATATCGCCAGAATTATAGATAACTATGAGAAAAATGAGCAAACTTTTTCAGATAAAATCAATCTTTATAATGATCTGCTGAACAAAACAATCATTGAGGAAAATGAATATAGAAAAGGTAGCAGAAATCACCTGAATAGCAAAGAGGAAGAGACCCAATTACTAAACAAATTAATTGATGCCCACAAATATCTCTTAAGAACCCAGAAAGAAGCACTGGAAGAAATTGAGCTAAAGATTGAGGGTCTTTCATTTTATTTTTCACAATTTTATATTGACAAAATATATTCAAGTGAATTGGATGAAGAAGTGGAAAGATATATAAACGCTGTTATCTATTACTGGAAAAAGGGAGATGAAAAAAGAATGAACCTGTACATTGTTAGACTGGCAGAAACTTCTTCTTCACAACTCCAAACAAACAGTAACTCCGCATACTGGAATATCTTAACAGCAATACCTCTGGATACAAAATATCGTTGTATGCCCTTCTGGATTTACTATCTTAAAATGAAGAAAAATGGCATTGATATGGATCCAATAACATTCTTTGAAGGAAAGCAGTTCTCAGTGAAAAGAAGGATTAGAAATAATAATGGAAATAAACTGAGTTTAAAAAAGATAGTGTTATTTCCAAAAGATCTCCTCTGCTATATACTAACACTACCTCAAAAACTGTAATAGAAGCATCATCGTTATAAATTCATATCCAGCCCACAGAGATACAACATATCAAGCAGGTACTAACACCTTATCTTTGAGATATCTTGCACATATTATAAAATTGTTTTCTTAAAAGGACGTTTGTATTATAGTAATAATAGTGAACGTCCACAGGGAGTAAGTTATTGCTTTTCAACAAAGTCAATCGGCTAAGAAAAGAGAATCAGTATAATCAGGCTATCCTGACTCTGCTTGAAGCATGTTGTGACGGTATTTACCAGAATTACACCCTCAAGATAAGCGGTGAACTGAATAAAGTCGATGCCTACGCAATAAGTGAAAATAGACATCGTGTTTTGGCAACTTCTGAAAACTTCCTTTATATAAACCAGGTAGGTGACACAGGTAATCCTGAGGGAAGGAGGATTGAGTTCCCCACTAGTAGATTATCCACTCTCATCACTGTTACTGACAGGAAGGATGCCCGATCAGCTTTTGTCGGCAGTGAACGTGGAGAAGTCTGGCATATAAACATACCCAAAAAAGGAGATGCTGTTCACACAGTTATAAAAAAACAATCAGAAAAATCAAACAATAAGATATTCTCCTTTACCATTAACCGTAATACACTGGCATACAGTCCCATAGGAGATCCCTCAATCCACTTATACCACCTTCCTAAAAAAAAGAAATCCCTCCTAAAAAAACACAACTATAAAAACGTGGCACAGGTACAGTTCTTTGAAAACTACAAGGACAAATATTGTGCACTGGGCTATACTGACCAGGAAAAGGAAGTCCCCTTACTCTCTCTCTACAATAATAGAGAGGATTTTATATGGGGAGTGGAAGAGGTAGAAGGCTCGGTAAAGGCACTAAGAGTCATTCATAATAAAGACGGAGAAATCATTATCCTTGCCGCTACTGAAAAATCTACACTCTATGCGGTTGATCTTCAGGGTAATGTAAAATGGAAATTTAAAACGGATGGTGCAATCAATTGCATGGTAGTATCCTACCGCCCAGAGACGAAAGAACCTTACATTTTCATAGGCGGAGAGGGGGGAACACTTTATTTATTAGACAGCTCAAAAGTTCTAAAATGGAAAAGGGTGTTTAATTCGGCGATAAAAGATTTAACACTGGTTGAAATTTCGAAAACTCACTACCCTCACATTATAGTGGGATTGTCTGACGGTACAATCAGTTCTTTCTGCCGTTCTCCAGCAGAGGTTTTGGCCCCTCTTTTTTCTGAACTTTTCTCGGATATACTTAACGAAGAGAATTGCTCTGAAGAGCTGCTGATTAAACATCTTGCCAGATCTGATTACCAGTTGATCAGAGATTTTTGTGAAATTCGGAGCTTTGGTTTTGACAATGCTCCAACACTCCTCATTCTTCAATTCACACATCTGACAAGACCATTAGAGGAAATCATTGAACTGATCATGCCTTACAAGCCCAGCGCTAAAAGTCTGGCCTGTCTTGTAGAATTCCGGCTAAATTATGATAAGCGGAAGTCGGCTCACGATTTCAAGATGAGAAAGAGATTCGAAAACCTTTATCAACGGGGAGATCTAAGAGATGCCTTTTCAACCGGCTGCCAACTGGCCTATCAGAGCAACAATTTACAGTGGACAACTCAACTCCCCCAATCAATAGATCACCTGATGGTTATTGACCACAACAGATTCCTTATGGTATCGGAAGAAAGAGTTGCTCTCCTTGACCGCCTGATACCATCCAGGGATACAAGTGTCTCACTACCTTCCAAAATCGTGGCATGCCTTCATGTCAGGGAAGAGAGATGCGCTGACAATCTTGCCTCCTTTGTCATCCTTACTAAGGATTATAGGATTCGATACTACAAGCTCCCATTAAACGAGGTGAAGGCTGTCGATATTCAGACAAATGGCAGGCTTAAAGGCGAAATTAGAGATAAATCAGTTACTATACTGGATAACCTCTTTAGTTTCTCCACAAGTGATAAGATATGCTACATCTATTCACTTTTCTCAAAAAAGGCAGAGCTGATTAAGAGTTTTGAAACCGAATATCAGACCACTGCCGCTACCTTTTTCACACATGAGGAAGATATCAGAATTGCATT
The DNA here is from genome assembly GCA_964580455.1 of uncultured Thermodesulfobacteriota bacterium. Taxonomy (GTDB): domain Bacteria; phylum Desulfobacterota; class WTBG01; order WTBG01; family WTBG01; genus CAZOKO01. Next base: position 4,009 of record CAZOKO010000050.1, read on the forward strand.
GGGTACACGGGCAGGAAAGATACTAGCCTACAAAGTCAGCAAGGGAGATCTTTTTGCGATCAATGTAGAAGAGCCTGTCTGGTCAGCGGATATCGAGGGTATGGTAGAATGCATTGCCAAAGCCTGTAATTCCCGAGGGGAAACCTTAATGATTGCTGGTTCGTCAACTGGTGCAGCTAAGGCCTTTGATTTTGACGGCAATCTCCTTTGGGAGTTCAGAACCATAACGGATAAGCTTCAACCAGGCACATGTATAAGGTCAATAAGTACAGTCGGAGGGCAGCATGACTCAACCATGTATGCCTTTCTATTGGCAGGGTACCATCTCTACGTGGTAAATGACGACGGCAGGTTAACCATAATTTTTACTTTCCCTGAAATCGCCCTGAGGCTTGATCTTATTGAAGCAAGTGAGGTAGGGCAGCCATCCTTTTTAGTTCTCTTTGCCAATTACAAGCTCAATCATATAACCTTCTATCTTAAAAACCCTTTGTCTCATGAACTCCAAAACATCTATCAGACCCTTGTCAAATCTGAAGGGGAAGAAAGATTCTTCATGGATCTCATTGCAAATGAAAATACCTGTCTCCAGGCCTTTGCCTTTCAACAGGCTACTCAACTGGTTAAATCATACTCATCGATAAAGGACATGGTATTATCTTCCATGAAGAATCTTTACCAGAAAGACCCTGCTCTTCGTCGGGTCATTATCAAAAGTCTGGAAAACATATTGGCAGAGGAATGGGATCCTTCACTACTGCAGGACAACATAGACTTTGATGACATTTATCAGTTCTCAGGAATGATTAGCCTCTTAGAGAAGGTAGGAAAAAGCAGCAAAAAAAATAGCGAAAAAGTTATAGAATTTTTAAAGACCATCTATTCCATTACAAAAAGAGAGGCCCATCATATTGCCATCCTTCAACTACTAGAGGAGTTCCTGAAGGGTGATCCGCCTGCCTTGGCTCAATTTCTATTTGATATAACTCCCTTTGAAAACTCTCACTGGGTGTCACAGGAGATCGGGTTGATTCTGGGACGAATCCTGGGCAAGGCCTATGTCAAAAATTTCTACATACTAAACAAATGCTTCTATGTCTCAAGCATAAACGAGCTTAAAGCATTCTCCAGGGAGATAAAAGATAACCTCAATATCTATGAAGAAAAGCTTACTGAAAGCAGTATAAAAGCACTTAAAATATTTACTACCATCAACTGGGATGAGAAGGAGAGGATGGATGAGCCTTTCAAAACCGAGCTTAAACAACTGAAAAGGATTCTCAATACACAATCACAGAATATCGCTACTGCACTCTTTCATAAATGGGAAAGGATTTTAAAAAATGTCAGCGCCAAAGAGATCAAATTGAGTGCTCTGAGTGTGAAAGCATGGCATAAAGTGGAAAACCTCAACTCTCATGTGAGACACTCTATCGTAGAGGGATGCTTCTCAGGATTGGAATCCTTTACCCTCATGCTCAAAGATAAATACGGTGATCAGGATATAGTAAATGGCATTAACAATAGCATCAAACAACTTCCCATGGTTCGAAAGACACTGACAGATTATTTTGACGGTTGCATCGATGGAGAAGTGAGGCTAAAAGACATCTTCTTTTTAGAATATAAAACCATATTCAAGGAACTGGACGAGATAGATAAATTAAGTTATGAATTTGGAGACAATCTTAATGATATATTATACAGGAATGAATTTTTTAAAATTATCCCTGAAAAGACAAGAAACATTCAGCGAAATAATCTGTCTGCAATAGATCTCACTGTAAAGAGATTAAAAACAGACGTACGCACTATTTTAGAAAACCTGTTTGAGAATAGCTTAATTAAACAAGCTTTGAATAGATCTTCCATTTCTGTGGATTTCAATTTAACAGAGCTGGATGATTCAAAATTCCGAATCCTGGTTAGAGAACATGAACTTTTAAATGCTTTCTATGAAATAATCAACAACGCAATAAAACATGCCTATAAAGATATAGGGGATAGAAGGGATAAAAAGATCACTATTTCTGCTGAGTGTTATTCAGAAGAGAACCTCTATTTGAAAATTAAAATTGCTGATAATGGCATCGGGATGACTTCTCATGAACTTTCTCGAATCAGAGATATTTCCTTTACCAAAGGAGGAACTGGCGAAGGGATAGAACGAGTCTATCAACTTATTGAAAACAATCTGGGCAAAGTGCAGTATCAAAGTGAGAAAGGAAAAGGAACTGCTGTTTTAATCAGCCTACCCTTAAAAATAAGGAAGGAGATATAGGCAAAATGGACCTGCATAAAATTCTTTTTATCGATGATAAGCCGGAAGAAGGAAATTACCTAGGAGTTATAAAAAAGGCATTGCCTCACTATGATATTCTGGTAAGGGAAAATGGAAAAGACGGGCTTAAGCTATTGAAGATGGACAAAGAGATATCCCTTGTTTTACTGGATATTAAAATGCCTCAACAATTTGCTATGGATGAAGAATATGAGGGGATTGAAGTCCTAAAAAAGATTAAGAAACTGAGACCAGAGATGCCAGTGATTATGGTTACTGTATTTGGTACCGATATTGAGAAAATTGTAGATTCCATTAAAGCAGGTGCTTTTCATTATATCTCTAAGCCTCTAGACCCTGATTATCTTGCCTTGCAGGTAGTTAGAGCTTTAAGAGAAAGATCATTACATCGGGATGTACTACATTTAAAAGATGTCATTAGCATTCGAGAAGAAATAGAAAAGCCTATTGAAATTGTATTGTCCGACAAAGGCTTAGGCAGGTTAGTAGGCTTATCGGATACCATGAGAGATGTCTATAAAAAAATAGAGAAATTGGCAAAGATGGCAAGAGCACCGGTACTCATTATGGGTGAAAGCGGGACCGGTAAAGAGCTGGTAGCGCAGGAGATCCACGAGCGGAGTGAAAGAAATAAATACCCATTCATGGCCTTCAATGCCTCTGATGAATTTAGCAGCTCAGATCCCATGATCAGGGGCGGGAAATTAAGGGGCTTTGGTAAAGACTCAGGTATTAAGGATATTCCCAAGAAAGGTCAGGATGGCATTTTGAAGAAAGCAGATAAAGGAACCCTCTTCTTAGATGAAATAAGTGAGATGCCTTTAGATGTGCAGGCCGGTTTCTTAAGGATACTGCAGGTAGCAGAGCCACCAGGATTTAAATCTGAGTTCTTCCCTGCTGCAGGAGAAGTTGATCAACCCATACGTGTAGATATACGTTATATTTTCGCTACCAATCAAGACCTAAAAAAGTATATTAACCAGGGGAAGTTGCGAGAGGATTTTTATTATCGCATTAATGTTGCTTCCATCCACCTTCCACCTCTTAGAAGAAGAAAAGAGGATATTCCATTATTGATTGATCATTTTATTGATAAGTTTGATCAGAAATACAATTTGCAGATTAATACAATCTCACCAGAGGCTGAAAGAAAACTCATCAAATACGAATGGCCAGGGAATGTGAGAGAACTGGAAAATAAGATAGAGAGAGCTATGATAAACGCTGAGGGAGAATGTCTCGGAGAAAAAGACTTTGAGCTTGAGTCAGAATTTACCGATTGTGATACGGAATTATTCAATCCGGAGGGGATATGGAACCTTCTATTAGAGAGAAAGATGACGATAGATGACATAACCAGTTTTAAGCAGAAGTGGGGAGAAAACATGATCAGGGAGTTAATTAAAAAAGCCTTTGCCAAAACCAAATCCCAAAAAGAGGCCGGAAGGCTTTTAGGCTGTTATGCCTGTGCTGATGAAGAACCCAGGAAATACAGCATCTTCCGCCAGGAGTGTACAAAACTGGGGGTAAAAATAAGAGATTATAAGTGAACTATTACGGTTTTTGTTTCTCTCCCATAACAGTTAATGCTTTAAATCAATTACAAAAGCGATGACATAGCGATTAGAAAACAACAAAACAAATAAATATAATCTTATTATACAACCACTTAGGGAATATTCTAAGTGGTTTTTTATTTTGGTATTAATGTTGCGATTACCTGTAAGCAAAAGTACACATCGGCATACGCAAACAATAGGAAGGAAAAGGTTATGAGTATAGAAGTTAAGAGTATCGAGGATGCATTTGAATTTCTAAAAGCACTTTGTATTGATTGGGTAACAGTAAACAAAATCGAAAACAGCCTGTGGGATACAGGCGTGGCTTTTTTCGATAGAACCTATTGCCGTGTTGCCTATTACAATGAAGTTAATCATATGCTTTCAATAATTAATAGATGATCCAAAATAGTTTTTAGACACATTACCTTACTAAAACAAGGGAGGAAAAACATGGATAAAATAAAAAATCTGCTATGGCTAATGATCCTTTTCTTGTTAATGGCAACTTCTGTTGCTTCCGCACGACAAGAGCAGACCGTCTTAGTGGGACACATATCATATGTCGAAGGCGAGCTCCTGCGGTATGTCCCTGAAAATGAGGACTGGGTTGTAACTGTTAAAGATGCTCCTTTTGGGACAGATGATGTGCTGTATTCCAATGAAAACGCAAAAGCAGAATTTATCATGCCCAACAACACATGGATAAGGATAGGTGGCAACACACAAATCCACATTAAAAAACTTGAAAGTGAGACAACTGAGGTTGATATTTCTTCAGGTTTTGCCAGATTTTATAACAAGAGTTCTACAACTACAATTAAAGCCACAACTCCTTTCGGCTACGTGATGGCACCACCGCTAACTTCCTTTGATCTATACGTGGGAGATGAATCTACAAAAGTAAGTGCATTGAAGGGAAACGTCAACTTCGTGCATGTCATGGATAATACCAGGTATGAAGTGATAGCAGGATCATCCTCCATCCTTGCAGGATATAGAAAGATAACATCCGGTAAAGGGATTACAGATGATGGCTGGGACACCTGGAATTTACAAAGAGACAGCCTCTGGAAAAGGCGTTTAGAAGCAAAGGGGGATTCAACAAAGTATCTCCCCGAAATGCTCCACAATGAATCCTATGCTTTAGAAGAAAATGGAACATGGGAGAGAGTGTACTACGAAGAAAGCCACCGGTATTTCTGGCGGCCACTCTATGTTTCTTCTTACTGGACACCATTTACAAAAGGCAGATGGACAGTCTGGTACGGTGATAACTGCTGGATCCCTCATGAACCGTTTGGATATGTAACACACCACTACGGAAACTGGGTTTATCTAGGGAACTGTAATCGCTGGTACTGGGCTCCACCGGTACGTCGTGTGAGAATTAGTACAAGTCCATTCCTTAATATAGGGTTTGGATGGTATCCTGGAAGAGTATCGTGGATATACAGAGACACATACATCGGTTGGATACCACTGGCGCCCTATGAACGTTATTACTGCCGCCGCTACTGGGGTCCCCGTTCATTTGTTGTCAACGAAACCAGCATAAACATAATTAATATCAACATTACTAACTGCCGCTACAAAAATCACGCAGTTATAGTCAAACAGAAAAATTTCTATAACGTCAATAATTACAGTAGAGTCCGAATCAGGGGTATAAACAGAAACAGCTTTATTAACAGTTACCGTGGGGCGGCCCTCATCAATAACAGGGTTATTAAAAACTTTAATAAAATGAGGCAAAGGTTCAACTTCAGAAATATCGATGCAAGGAAAAAACCGCGTCTTTCCGTTCACAAAAAATCTCGGCACAATAAATACTTTTTAAGAGATGCAGGGACTATAACCAGGAAAAGAATCTCAAAAGTAAAGCCTGTAGTACCTGCAAAGCATACACACTTCAAAACTCCGAGAATTATCCATAGGATTGCACCAGCCAGAGCAGTCAAAAAACCTGAAAAAACAAGGTTTAAAAAGAAGCAGCATATAAGGACAGGTCCCAATGTGCAGAAGTCAAGAACAAGGATAACGCCCAGCACAAAAGCGCAGCAACCAAGATTGAAGCCGAATACCAGAAAGGCAAGGCCAAGGCTAAGTCCGAAAGCAAAGAGGACAGGAGTAAGGCATATCCAGATGCGCAGAAGATAAGACTAAATATAATTTTGCATAAACTAACATGGGAACAATAGAAATCATCATCCTTTTAATCTGCCTGATCCTTCTTATCTCTTCCGAAAAGAGCAGGCAGAGGTGATGTTCTTAAAATCGAGATCAAGGAATCAAGTGAATATAGAATATAGTGATTACAGTGGAAACGTTTAAACGAAAGGAGGTGAGAAAAATGAAAAGATTGATATCGTTTTTCTGGATTATCACATCAGTCAGTACCCTTATTTTCACTGTTCCCTCAGCACAGGCTAAAGGTGAATGGGAAGGGGCTGGAATAGCTGTAGGAGCCATTACCTTTCTAGACATTATGCGTGATGGAAGGTTGGATTGGCCAAGGTCAGTATTTGGTGGCTTATTTCGACATGGTCATGGTTGCCGTTCTTATGGTCGTCGTTCTTATTATGGTCATGGGTCTCCCCGTTATTGGAAAGGCTTTTATGATGAAAAGTCCAGAATGGAAAGAAGAAGGATCTACCGGCATTACAGGCAGGGCCGAAGAGATGCCAGAAGATATTATGGTTACGATTATTATGGTTGGTAGTATCAGGTCGTAAAGGAAGAAAAGAATTCAGCTTAAAATCAAAAAGGAGGTGATCATATGGGCAAGGCTTTAGAAAAGGGTACACTCCTCATGTTTTTGATCGTCACACTTGTGATTCTAAATGGCTGTGCTACAGGCTATAGTCTTGGCAAACACTCCACAACCCAAAATACTATTAGATTTACAGATCCTCTAATCATCCCTTCTGACTTTCGGGTAATAAACAGACATGACCCGAAAGAGGTTGTTACCTTCGCCCTTAAGCTCTATGAAAAGAAGGAATATCGGCAGGCTGCAAAATTTTTTCTTGATGCTGCAGATTTAGTGTCAGGCAACTCTACCCACAATGAGTTCAGGATGATTTGTCTTTCAGCAGCTGCTACCTCACTTTTGGAAGGAGGCGATATAGAGATTTTTCAAAAAGTGATGACGAATCTGCGTCTGGAAATGGATCAATTTCAGTGGGCTGATATGAAGGGTGAGATTGCTGTACTGATAGCAATCTCGGATAAACTTCAAGGCAATCAGCCTTATATCAAAAGCACTATCCCTAATGGTGTAAGGGAACTTTTCATTCAATCTCATTTAAGGAGTGAAAAATGAAACGAATATTTAATTATATAACAGTAATAGCTCTCGCATTTACTCTCCAATTATCGAATGCCAGGGCTTATGAGATGTCCGGAGAGATTATCAAAGAATTGATGGACTCGGTGGACAAAGAGATGACCATTCTCGAAGAGAAGACTATGGATTTTGACAGGGAGAAGACAATCCTGCTTGATGATCTGGAAGCCAAAGCACTCGAATTTAAAAATGAGGGAGAGATTATTCGAAAGGAGAATATGAAAGTCGACGTTCTAATCATAAATGCCAAACTTAATCAGAAGGACGTTGAAGAAGTCGAGGCCTATCTGGGCACCATATCAAAGATCGTTCCCAAATTGGACCAATTAAAAAGAGAGCTTAACAGTGGCGGACATCATGAGCTGAAGGAAGATTTTAAGGTCTACAGAAAAAAAATGGGGAATTTTATGACAAAAGCGGCTCACATCCTGAGTGCCTTAAAGGAGACTGCTCCCAAATCTTCTCAGAGAGATATTGAGGTTCTTGAAAATAACCTGGTTGGCATCCTGACTTCCTGGGATTCTCCTTTAAGCAATATAGAAACCTCGGTAGATCAGGTTGATAAAACAATAAAGGATCTGGAAGACGCCTATGCCCAGCTCATCGTTGTAAAAAACCTGTTAGACCAGGAAAAGACCAAACTCAAGGTTAACAATTATACGGCTATCGCCAACCTGGCTTTGATAAGGCTGGGTAAAGGGAGACTCAGCGGAGAAGCTTTTTTGCAGACACCTGTCAACATACGGAAGGGAGTCTCTAAAAGATCGGAGATTACAAATAACGTCCTGGGTGAACAAACGGCCTTTTCTCTCAAAACAAGTAATCCCGGCACATACCTTGATGCTGAAGATCTCGATGGTCTGACAAGAATCAGGAGTGGTAATTACGGATGGGAATAAAGAACTGGATGCTGGATACTGGATTCTAGATACTAGATGGTGGAAAATTAAAATTAATTGCAAAAATGAAACAATTAACAACTGAACAAAATCAAATATCCAGTATCAAGTATCCAGTATCGTTTCGTTAGTAACATCCCATCTCTATGAGCAAGAAACATTTAGCAAAAAGAAGATCCTAAAGTAATCAAACTAAGGGAGGTTGAAAATGAAGATTTTGAAAATAAGCATAATAGTTTCGTCATTTCTATTGATGAGCCACGTTTGTCATGCGCAGGATTATTGTAACACAGCATTCGTAAAATCATGGGAGGTTGATCGGAATATTGCAGTTAAGAAGCTCATTACACTGTGGTTAGACAATGCACCTCAACAACAACTAAATGACCAGATTCTGACGGTTACCCGAAAGGAGATTCATATGAGCTCCTGTTCATCCGTTTTTGATATCAATGATTTTTACCTTTTTAACATCAGCAAAATGGATTCAAGAGCTATTCCTCCGGGGATACTTAAGAGCTACCTCAAAAGAAACGGCATTGAGCTGGATGCCAAAACCTACTTTGAGGGAAAGGAGTTTCAGGTAACATTAAAGGAGGATAGTGTCTTATGAAAAAAGGAGTTAACCTGAAGGAAATGGTTATGGAGAAAAGATCATTTCTTATGGATACAGTCATCCTCATGATCTTCTTTTTTACCGGATGTATAGGCTACTATCTGGGATATCAGTTAGATCTCATAGCCCTGTCCCACCATTTTATTAAGGGAAGTCTTAAGTGGTTTTATGAGTGTATTGGAGTTGTCTCCATAGGTTTGATACCCCTTACTCTCTTTCTGGCATCGATGATAACTCTCATCTTTCTTGAAATGACAGGAGTTTTGAGCTTTGGACGTTCCCCTTTGAAGAAGCTTGATTTCATCATAGAAGTAGGGCCCATGCTTGGCATCGTAGGGACCATGATTTCCCTGTCAAATGCCATGATGCAGGTAGACATCTCCCACGGAGTTCAGGTAGCCATAAATAACATGACAGCACTTACCGGCCAGGCTCTCAACTCCTCTATCTATGGAATTGTCCTTGCACTGGTTGCCTATATGATGAAATCTTTCTGCAAAAGGAAGTGGGAGGAATGAGATGAGAATGCATCCTTCAATATTCGATATCTTCTGCTGCCTGCTTGGGATTTTCATGCTTTTCAGTGTGATGTCAGTTGCCTATTTTAACGAATCACCTGAGAAGACACTCCCCCCTATAGAACTTGCAGAAGGATCGGATAACAACTCACCTGGTTTGACCGAATACGAACCATTAACTCTATCTTTACAACTCAGGCCCGAAGATAATACACCACGGTATTTCATTGAGAATGAAGAAGTTCCATTTTCAAAAATCTTTAAACGATTAAAGGAGCTCTCGCCACAAGAAGTTTCGATTAGAGCTGATAGAAAGGTGCAATTTGGCCTTATTATCTCTTTGATGGAACTTTGCAAACAGGCTCACATCACTGACATCAGCTTCGCATATAAAGTAAGTGTTAAAAACTCATAATAAAAGAAATTGAGGGATTGGGGAATTGAGGGATTGAAAAGATCAAGGAATTCGAAATTCCTAAATTCATAACTTCAAACATTTGGCAATACTAAAATATCTTAAAGGAGGATGAAGATGGCTAAGCATGGGAAAATAACAACATTTTGTTTGCTTCTGCTTTTCATGATACTGGGCTCGATCACCATGATGTTATTTCTGAAAAATAAAGGTGTGGAGGCAAAACGGGAAAATCTCAAGACAGTCAAAAATATGATACCTCCAAAGATAAGAGAAGAGATAAAAGAGGTAATCGATAAGTGTGACAAAACCATACCTGAAATAAAAAGGAAGATATCGGATGTTTTGCCTGCTGTAGAAAACATGCTAGCAGAAAAGGCTGCAACCGATGGACTGAAAGAGAAGAGAGAAAATAGCACTAAAACATTATCTGAACATAATCAGAACGAAGCAGCAATGAATACAGAGGTAAACACTGAGAAGAGGGTTAAGGAAAACATCTTTACCAGTGATTTAGATGAAATTCTGGAGTCAGAAGTTTTCCAGGATGATAGAGAGAATCAAAACAGTCTATCTTATGAAGATAGAATTGCTTTGAAAAAAATGAGCCCCGAAGTTATCCAGAGAGAACTCAGATATCTCTACAAAAAGCGAATGGAAGTTTTAACCTATCTGGAATAAGTGATGAGGAAAAAAGATTTACTTCTCTATACAGCTCTCTCAGTGTGTTTAATAAGTGCCGCCCTACTCCATTTTAGCCTGGTTAAAGGGAGACCACCTGTAAAACCTTTCACAGACGTTCTAAAAAAGAAACCGAAAACACCTTCTGAAGAGCAGTTTGAAATAAAGACAAAAGTGACGTTAAGAAAAATAAAAGAAATACCCGAAAAAGAGACACGAAAATCCTCCCAGGAAGATGAACCAGGGAGTAAGATTAAGAATGAGAAGGATGGCAAAGAAAGACGATTGATAAAAAAGGTTGCAATCTCTCAAAAACTACTGGATACCGGAAAAGAGATGATAGGAAAAGAAGGTGAAAGATTAGGCAAATATCCCTCGTTCACCGTTGATTATAGAAAAACGCTGGGGTTTCAACGCTACGCCCGATCCCTCCTTAAGATAGGTGGAAGATTCTTCGTCATGGATATGAAGAGAAAGAAGTTAAAAGCCGAAATCGACATTGGATCAGGCACTTTAAAAGAAATAGAGGATCTTAAAGGGTTTAGCCCCCGCTCCCGTAATATTTCCAGTGAATCGGGAACCTATATGTATCTTCGCACCGCTCAAAAAAAATACGGTCATTCACATTATTCTGTGGTGCTACTCCTCCCCCTCACCATTGATTCCTTACTGGTAGCTGGAATGGAAGAATCATTGAAGGAATTTAACCTTAGTAATACTGATTTTTATTACTTTCGAGGGCTTTATAAAAAGGGGAAAGACGGACTTATTTTAAACATCATATCTGGCAGAAAGAAAGACGGGGATACCATCCCTTTGGATATTGCATTTAATCTCAGCAAACTGTCAATGACATAAGAGGGAACTTACCTTAAGCTCGCAACAGAAACAACTTTAACTTCCATGATTATTATAGACCGAGACGTTATGACTATAAATAGAGTCCTTTTCATTATTACCACCGCGACTGTAATCTTGATAACTGCAGATGCTACTGGTGATAATTTCTGTTACGATTTAAAAGATTTTTACAGCACCAAGCTTTTTGCGATAGAAACGCATCTTTCTATTCTCACTTATACAAAAGATATGAACTCTGAGACAGAGAAGGAAACAGCTGCCCTGAGAGAAGACAGGAATATTATCATGCGAAGGCTTAAAGTCTGTGAAAGGTATACCCCCGACATCTACCTTAGCAAAAGTTATTATAAAAACTTATGTAAAAAGGACATTGATCTCATAGCAGAGAGAAAGGCAAGAAAATACGGAGTTAATCCCAAGCTGATTAAATCGATTATTAAGGCAGAATCCAATTACCATGTGCTCGCACGATCACATGCCGGTGCAATGGGATTGATGCAGTTGATGCCAGAAACTGCAGAAGACATGGGGGTAGAAAATCCCTGGAATCCTGAAGAGAACATAGAAGGCGGGACGAAATATCTCCATCTGCTGCTTAAGGAATTTAAAAACTTAAAGGACGCACTAATAGCCTATAATGCAGGTCCTCAGGTAGTGAGAGGAGGAAGAATGATCCCTCGTGAGAGCAAGCACTATGTAAAAAACGTACTGTCATATTTGCAGTAGACCCCGTTAGAAAGTTTTTGTCAGATTTTAAAACTTTACAGAGAAAGAGTCAAACGGTGAGTTGTTCCCGGAATCAACGTTCCCTTTGGCGTCTCCTTTAACTGCCTGCAATATAATACTTCCCTTACTCATCCTTCTGCCTTTACCCCTTATCAATTATGTGATATAAAAATGTATGTATTAAATCCCCTTTACTGACCTCTGGTCATTGTATCTCAATAGGATCTACAAACAACTGGTTGATGTATGGGTGATTTATGATAACTCGCAGGAAAACCCTATCCTGCTTGAGCAAGGAGGCCAAGAATGACTGAGGAAAAACAGAAGATAAAAGATGCTGACATGGAAAAGGTTGGAGTTGCGTTGCAAAGGGCAGCGGCACGGGCACGTGAAATCGCTAGTCGAACAGGCACACCGCTGATAATTTACAAAAATGGACAAATCCTAAAAGAAATAGTAGAAAAAAAGGGCAAATGAAAACAAAGGGGTCACACATGAAATACAATCTTTATCATTGTCTTCCCATATACTATAAACCTTTCATTATATCACGATCCTACCGACTACAATCAGAATCCTGGTTCTACCATATAGAGGTTAGTTGAGGAGAAAAGGAAGATTAAGTGTCAGGCAAAGAAGTTAGTTTCTATTAATCTCATCGCCATTACCATACCTGACATGGGGATAGGAATTAAAAACCACTATTTATTCTTATTCTAAAGATATAACTGCCTATATCCGATGAGGCTTTTGCACGTGTCACAAGTGCAATCATATAAACCGACTGACAATCATACGCAAGGAGGTACAGCAATGACTGCTCCGGCAAAGAAAAGAAACCGTATTCCGGTATGGTGTAGTCTTCTCTGTCTCATTTTATCACTATGTCTTGATACCAACAGTTACGGATTCACACTTAATGCATCGAACATTAAGGAGATGGCTATCTATACGGCAACACCCACTATTGAGAGATATCTAGAGCCCAGTAAGATTGTTTTTAATGTAACCACTGCTTCTGTGATCAGCAATCTCATCTCTTCCATTGAATCCTCGGTAGAGCGTGATTGTTCAGAAGTCGGTTCCCTTGCCGTTGGCATTGTCTATCTCAAATTCACAGATAATAACATCGAGGTGTACGAACTCTTAAGTGAATGGAGCCATATCAGCAAAATAGGGCTGCGTGGAAGCTGCTACAGTATTACAGAACAAGGCCGGACTTTATTTAAATCCAATGCCCAATAGATAAGGAGAGGACCATGAGATCTTCCATTTTTTTTATACTAACTTCCGTCCTTCTTTTCCAGGTCGCAACGGTTACACCTTCAAAACAGGTATATGCGAAAGAGTGCACAATCTACGCAGTAGAGAAACCTTCGAAAGACTTAAATTGGTTTGATCATAACGCTGCAAAGGCAGTGAAAGAAAAGGGTTACCTTGTGGTGAGGCATAAGGATATATTTGACTTAGAGAATAAGATCATACAGAAACTCAACGATGAGAAATGTACCTGCTTGAAAGAGCTCTATATTATTGGTCACGCTAGTAGTGAATGGATTTCAGTTGGATGTGGTGCGTGGAAGGTATGTGATAAAAAAGAATATATCGCCAAAGATAACAAATCTACCTGGGAAGACACCTTTAAACTTAATTTAAAAAGCAATTTTTGTACAAATCCCAAGATTGTTTTTTACGGGTGTGCGGCCGGTGTATGTGATAATGCCAGCGAGGTTCTCCATACCATAGCCAAAGGGAGTGGGGCAACCGTTCAAGCCCCTATAGCTATCACTGTTAAAGGAAGTAAATTTTTTGATTACCTGAAAAGCGGAGAGTGGCAATATGGGAACCCTGCGGATGCGAGTCCCCAGGCCTGCAAAAAGGGAAAGTTTATTACCGTACCGGCCAAAATTAAGAAGGCATCAAATGAATATTACTGTCCATGCAATGAGCTGGCCTATTCGGGCATCATTGACTGCACTAACGGTTGTAAGACTTCCCTCAGTTGCTTTGCCAATATCTGTGATCCCTACTATAGCAACAACACCTGGACCAAATACGGTGGCACCCCGGTAATGACGGCAGGGTCCAGCGGAAGCTGGGATGAATCGGGTGTTTCCCAACCCACTCTCCTAAGAGCCAGCCCCTACGCAATGTGGTACGCGGGGTGGAATACATCTGACGTTGAAAGCATCGGGTACGCCACTTCCAACTATGGTATTAACTGGACCAAGTATGCGAGCAATCCTGTATTGATTCCGGGTACTTCAGGTAAATGGGATGATTACGGTGTATACGGCCCTTCCGTCATTAAAGACGGGAGTACGTATAAGATGTGGTATGCCGGCTTCTCTTATGCAAATAGTTTAGCTCAAATCGGCTACGCCACCTCAACAGATGGCATCACCTGGACCAAATACAGTGGAAACCCTGTCCTCACCAAAGGCTCAAGTGTTGACTTTGATGCGAACGGTGCAACACATCCATCGATTATCAAAGATGGGAGTACTTATAAGATGTGGTATGGTGGAAAAAGTAAATCGGGCTGGTGGCAAATTGGTTATGCGACCTCTCCTGACGGTATCACCTGGACCAAGTATTCAGGTAATCCGGTTGTAACCTACGGCAGCTCCGGGAGCTGGAACTACTGGGGGGTGGATGCACCTTCAGTGGTAAAAGACGTTTCCACCTATCATATGCTTTTCATTGGACTAAAAAGCAAAAATGAGGGTGCTATCGGATATGCCACCTCGACAGATGGTATCAATTGGACTGAGGATCCCAGCAACCCCCACTTCAGTAGCAGCTACAGACATGATTTTGAGAGCGTAAACGTAGGGCACCCCGTACTTTACAAGGACAGCAATGAATCAGTGTTTAAGGCCTACTATCGGGGAAAGAACAGCACACCAACCTGGGCTATCGGGTACGGTGTGGCAAGCTCACTGGATATAAACACCTCAACCACTACTACTACTGCAGTAAGTTCA
>CAZOKO010000051.1:0-18690 GCA_964580455.1 uncultured Thermodesulfobacteriota bacterium
TGGATCGATACTAAAGCAGCCTAACCCTGTGTCCATTTTTTCGGGGGAAGATCAGGTCTTGTCTTTTTCCTTTTATGGGGAATGATTAATGCTATAGGTAGGTATATATGATAAGTGGGGAGGTGTTTAAAAAGAAGAGAAATAATAAGAAAGTCGGCTTATCGAAGATAGAAATGAAAAACATAGGGGTCACCCATTAAAGGTTTCTTGTCAAGAGGTAAAACTACCCCACGGCAAAAAATCTCTCTTTTTTAATAGATCTTTTGATTAAGTCTAACTACCACAACGATTAGGCACCATCTTTTATTCCGCACCTGTTATTTCTATCATTTCATGATTGCGGCAATAGTTGTTTATAAACTATTCCGTTCAGTCACCCATCTGGATCTAGGTTTAATAAAAAACATAAAAACATAGGGGTCAGGTCTTGAATCTTGAAAGTTTGAGTTTGCCAATAAGATTGTCAACTTTTTTTGCGTACTTTTTTATCCTTTGCAATGGTTTGCGAAACCCTGCGGATTGCGTGGGATACCGCTGATTCACTGACCTTGTATCCTTACTGTCGTGCCATCATGTCCCCCTGAAAATAATGTCTGTTTCAGGACATATATTCAAGCTTCTTCGACATGCCCCCGTTTTTTTACCTCTAAAAAACCTCTTACCAATTATATTGAAAAGTGTTATTATAAATTAAAAGGGAGTAGGGTTCAGGAGGCAGGGTGCAGAAGGGGAAAAACGGTTTACAGTCTTCAGTCCATAGTCAACGGTTTTAAATTTCAACCGACGACTGGCAACTGACTACTGGTTTCTGGAGTTTAAATCCATGCATCAGATTAATAGGAGATTTTTCTTAAAATCTATAAGTATTTTTGGTGCTTGTCTTGCTGGCATTATTTCTTTTCCTCTTAAGCTCTGGGGAGGGTTAACTGATAAATCCTTAAGTAATAAATCAAGTGGAAAAAGTCCTTCCCCTAGAATAATCGGGGGAAAGAGCAGGGTGGTGCTGGTTAGAGATAGTCGTGTTCTTAATAGCAGTCACGAAATGGATCTCTCAGTTGCCTGTGAGATGGTAAGTAAGGGTATGCTTAATCTCACAGGAGAATCCTCACCTGATCGAGCCTGGAAGAGCCTCTTCAGACCGAAAGATATCATAGGAATTAAGGTTAATGCACTGGGTGGAAGGCAGATTGCCACCCACTCCGGGATTGTAGAAGCTGTCATCTCAGGTCTAAAACTTGCCGGTATCCCTGAAAAAAACATAATCGTGTGGGATCGGCTGACCAAAGAATTGAGAAGTGCAGGATATACTATCAACAAATCAAGCAGTGGGGTCAAATGTTTTGGTACCGATATTGATTATGATCGTTATCCAGAAATGGTCGGCTCAATTGGCAGTTGTTTCAGCACCATTATCTCTCGCCACTGCACAGCATTGATCAATATCCCTGTTCTCAAAGACCATGACCTGGCAGGTGTGTCACTAAGCCTGAAAAATTTCTATGGTGCTATTCATAATCCTAATAAGTATCACGATAACAAATGTGATCCCTATATCGCTGATTTGAATACCCATCCCTACATAAAAGATAAACTGAGATTGATTGTCTGTGATGCAATTACCCTCCAGTATCAGGGAGGACCTGCCTATAAACCTCAGTGGGCTCTTGCCAATCACAGTTTACTTTTAAGCCAGGATTCTGTAGCCATCGACAAAATAGGTGCCAGACTGATTGAGGAAAAGCGAAAAGAAAAAGGGCTCCCATCTCTAAAAGAAGCTGGCAGGGAACCGATCCACATCGCTACTGCGGCTAAAAAAGGGTTGGGGATAGATAATCTCGACGAAATAGAATTTATTTACCGCAGAGGACGCTAAGATCGCAGAGGCAATAAAATTATCCTGCTGGGTTAGAGTTGCCATTCTCACTCTTCTCAGCGCACTCTGCGTTCCCCCGTTAGATGTTCATACAAATAGATGCTTGTAAACATGATAGATATCTAACGGGGTAAATCTGTGGTGAAAAGTTACAGAAAGGGTTCTCATGAATGAGATTTATACCAGAAGAGATTTTTTTAAATACGTTTCTAATGGTCTTTGCACTATAGGAGCGTGGAAGTTCCTCAATCCATCAACTGCTTTAGCAGCAGAAGAACCGCATTTAAAAGAGGTGAGCTTTTATGAGAAACTTCCTGATTTGAAGATACGATGTGAGATATGTCCAAAGAAATGTGAGATTGCTGATCTGGAAAGGGGTTACTGTGGGAACAAGGAAAACAGGAAAGGAACTTACTATAGTTTAGTCTATGGTGAATCATGTGCTGCTCACATTGACCCCATAGAGAAAAAGCCCCTCTTTCACTATCTTCCTTCGACCAAAGCATTTTCCATTGCCTCTGTCGGGTGCAATTTTGAGTGCAAGTTTTGTCAGAACTGGAGGATTGCACAATACCGACCAGAGCAGGTAGAGAGCTTTTATCTACCTCCCAAAGAAGTGGTCTCATTGGCAAGGCGAAAGGGTTGTCCAACTATTGCCTATACATATACTGAACCAGTGGTGTTTTATGAGTATATGTATGATACAGCTAAACTGGCAAAAAGTGAGGGTATTGGCAGTGTAATGATATCCAATGGTTATATCAATGAGGAACCGTTGATTGAATTGTGTAAACAACTCACTGGTGTTAAAATTGATCTGAAGGCCTTTACTGAAAGGTTTTACAAGGATTATTGCAGTGGAGAGCTTAAACCGGTTCTCGATACCTTGAAGACTTTGAAAAAAGTGGGAATCTGGTATGAGATAGTTGTGCTGCTTATTCCAACCTTAAATGATAGTGAGAGTGAGATAAGAGAGATGTGTCAATGGATAAAGGCGGAATTGGGAGTTGAAGTTCCTGTCCACTTCTCCCGCTTCCATCCCATGTATAAGATTAAAAACCTGCCATCAACCCCTGTTAAAACTTTGGAGACTGCTCGAAAGGTTGCAAGAGAAACAGGGTTGCACTATGTTTATCTGGGGAACGTTCCTGGAAATGAAGGGGAGAGTACTTATTGTCCAGGTTGTGGGGAGGTGGTCATCAGGAGGATAGGATATCATATCATTAAGAATGTGATTAAAGGGGGTAAGTGTCCGAAGTGTGGTCATGTGATTCCTGGGGTTTGGGAGAAGATTTAGAAAATATTCACCGCAGAGAACGCAAAGACCGCAGAGATAAACTATTCTCTTTTTTGCAATAGATATATTGCCAATAAAAGTCCGCTCATGAGGTTGAGTGCTCCTGTGAAAAAGCAGCTCTTAAAGGTTCCCAGAAGAGGTACTAAAATAGTTCCGGTAAGGATAGCACCGAAACATGCCCCAAGATGATCGAAGGAATCTACCCATCCTGCAACGGTCTCTACCTCCTCATGATCTATAAAAATCCTGCTTACCAGGGGAAATTCCAGGCCTGTTAACAGGCCGGCTCCCACAACTAAAATCATAAAGAGGTATTCCAGGCTAATGGTTATACTTGCTGAGAATAAAGTGGTTATGTGAGGTAGGCAAAGAGAGTAGATGCATATGAGGAACTCATTTATGATTAACATCTTTATCCAGTTCCTTTCTTTGCCTGAAATAAGTTGATTCATTAGATACCCACCCAGGGATAAACCCAACATGAAAAGTGCCACAATTAACCCCACTTTTTGGTAAACGTAGCCGTAGATGTTCTGAAAGGCAAAAAGGAGGATGATCTCTAATGCCATTCCGGCAAAACCGGTGGTGGCTATAGCCAGCAAGCCGTTAAATTTTAGGTGGTGGGATACCCGCTCTTTTTTAAGCAGTACATAGACTATCCTTATAAAGAACAGAACCAGCAAGGGAAGGACAAACCAGGTCAAACCGCCGGAAAGGTTTTGAAAAATGTTACCCTCTCCTCTTTTCCCAGAAAAAATTTCCCAGAGAACCAGATTATAGAAATATGTGACAGGATGAGAATCTATGTTGATTCGTACATCGCTTTTCTTCTCCAAAGCCCTTTTAATGAACTTTACCCGTTCTTCAGGTAGGAGCATGGTAAAATGGTATGGCGTGAAGTAGTCAGATGAGATGTGCCGGTTTTGATATCTTTTTGCCAGAACCTCACAGTCAGAAGTTACCACATTTGGTGTAGAGGCAGCAAAAAAGTAGTTCTTACTCCCGGGCACTATTACAATATAGGGGAAAACCCTCTTTAGGGTATGATAGAGGGAGCTTGTGTAAACCCCCACTTCTTCACCAATATAATTAACTGCGGAGGTAATTCCTGTTACCACAATCCCATCATCATTGAGTATCTCTTTAATTTCTTCAAAAAACTCAAGCGTATAGAACCGATTAAGCATTGCGGTGGAGGGATCGGGGAGATTCAGAATT
This sequence comes from uncultured Thermodesulfobacteriota bacterium, assembly GCA_964580455.1. Lineage (GTDB taxonomy): Bacteria > Desulfobacterota > WTBG01 > WTBG01 > WTBG01 > CAZOKO01. The sequence goes on from CAZOKO010000051.1 coordinate 4,389, forward strand.
ATCATATCGTACTTCTCTTTCGCATTTTTTGTATAGTACCTGCCATCGGTGTAAAAGACCTCAACCCGTTTATCCTCCAGGGATTTTCTATCCTCCAGAGGCAAAAAGGGAAGACTTGCCTCAATCAGCCTGGGATCGAGCTCGACGTAATGGAGCAGGGTTACAGGATGCTTCAATATTTCACCAATTGTACCGGCTACTCCCCCTCCAACCAGCAGAACTTTATGGGGATGGGAATGTTGGGATAGCATGAAGTGAGCAAAAACGGCAGATTGATAGGGATCGGGGAAAGAGAGCATATATTGTCCGTTGCTGAAAAGGCTATATTGATCCTCTTTTTTAGCAACCACAATATTTTGATATATTGAATCGAGAGAGGAGGTCATATTTAACAGGTTGTGATATGCTTTCCATCTCTTTTGTATAAGAATATCGTCGAATTTAGCAACATTCCCAGATGTTAAGAGATAACCTAACAGTAAAAGGAGGGGGATAGATGTTCCTAGATAGATCCTACGAAAAGATGTGCCTTTATGTAATAATAATAAAATGAGGCAATTTATTAAAATCAATAGAGAAATTGCAGATAAGGTTTCATAAGGTCTGAAGTGGGTAATCAGATAGAATGTCAGTGCCAGACCACCGATAAGACTTCCCGCCGCCTCCAGAATGTAGACCCTCCCTATCTGTTGGGCCTTATTTTTTACTCCGCTACAAATGAAGTCCTCCCATTTATGACGGAGTGAAGACTTTCCCTGTCCAGGTTTCCTAACGGAGTCTGCTTTCCCCACTGATAGTTTACTGGCACAGGGGAAGATTAGACCGATCATAAAGCTAAATGGTAATATAAGGAGGAAAGTGCTGGCTGTTAGTGGGGCAAGGCTGATGTATTCACCTGGTGGTATTCTTAAGATTTCTCGTATAATTCTAATAAAATAGATTTGGAAAAAAGGTACCATACAGATAACTGCTTGGGAAACAATGAAAATTAACCATATTTCTTTGAGCCGTCTGATAATTCTTGCGCCAATAGCTGCTCCAAGTGAAATCCCGATAAGCCAGCTTGCGAAAATAATCCCGAGACAGAGTTCACTGCCCAGAAAAACAACCATGAACTCCCGAATAAAGAGCACTTGCACTATAATTGAATAACAGCCTATCAGAACAAAGGCCATGAGTGTTGAAATTTTCTTCATGTTTGCACTATTGGTAGGTTGCGTAATTAATGTTATAATGATTTGTCATTGCGAGCATAGCGAAGCAATCTCTAAGTAATTGGAATTAAATAAAATTGTAGAGCCTGTTCCGAGTATTTTATGAGATTGCTTCTTCACTACGTTCCTCTAAATGACAGTTTATCTGTTCATGTTACTATATAGATGTAAGTGTAACCAGAAACCAATTTCAGATCAATGCTAATATCAATAAAATTTCAATAAAATTTACTTGACATATGTTTAAAAATATGGTAAAAATAGAAACCATTAAAGTTGCCGAATGAATAGAATTGCAATCGGTAACTTATTTTTTTATGGATATAAGAAAGTATGAACGTCCAATTGGTGACAACATGCAAACAATTGTTGGGAGGTAATTCACACTATGTTTCAACAAATTTTTGAAAAAAGGGAACTCAAAGAAATAGCAGGTGTAATGATTTTACTTAATGCTATTGTGCTTGTTCTTTCACTTTCCATGATCTATATGAATTCCAAGGCAATAAAAGATGTTCATCAGGAGATTGTGGAACTTAAGGCTAAGGTTGAGGAAGAAATCAAGTTGAGAGAGGAATTGTTCACAACATTACGAAAATCAGCGAGTTTACTTAAGGAATACAATCCCCGGCTTGATGATGTTACTGCTTTTAAATATGCCTGTAAGATTTATGAGTGTAGTAAGCATCCTATTACTCCAGAATTGCTGACTGCTCTTATTGTTGTTGAATCCAGTGCAAACCATATAGCCGTGAGTAACAAAGGTGCTATAGGACTTACCCAGGTGATGCCCAGGATCTGGCAATGCAAGAAGAAGGAACTGCTTAACCCTTACAAAAATATTGAAATAGGGTCAGATATTCTTAAATACTATATAGATAAGCATGGCATCAGAGGTGGTCTTAGCTCTTATAACAGTGGCAGGAAAAATAGATCGCTAAGATATGCCCGCTATGTTTTAAAAGTTGCAGAAAATCTCCAGAAAAGCAGTTTTTAACCCAAACAATGCATTTAAAAACACAGCGCAGCAAAGCCGCAACCAAAAGAAATATAACCACGAAGGGCACGAAGAAACACGAAGAATGAAACCAAACTGTGCTAAAAAAACACGATGTTGCAGGTTTGTAGTACAGAGAACGCAGAGGTTAATATAGCAAAAAGAAAAACATTAACCTTTGCGGTCTTAGTGTGCTTTGCGTGATAATAAGATTACTTCCTCAAATATTCTATTTCAGCAGGCAATTCAATATTATTCCCATTGTTATCCTCGCCATAGTTTGATCTTGCCAGAACTTCGATATCCTTAAGCACTCTTTGGTCTCCTGTAAATGTGGCCTTAATATCAAGTTTTATATCAATTTTCCCAGCCGCCTTGATACGTTTTATCTCTTCGGCAGCAAGTGGTTTTACTTCTTCTGGCCTGATAGAATCTTCTTCAACCGTACAGGTTAAATCATCCAGGGTTAAATCGTCATAGGCAGAGATTTTACCCTCTTTTATCAATCGATTCAATTCCCCCAGAATGATAGGTTTTACCTCTTTGCAACTTATTTTGCCTTTTTCTTCACAGGGTTTAATCTCATTTTTAATTAGCTGTCTTTTCTTTGCACTTATCTTCTCGTTTGCCCTGAAGATGTCCAGAGCACTACCAGCATCATATGTTTCATCATCGATCTGCATCTTAACATTAGAGCCGTAATGTTTGACTATTTTCATTAATAATGTAGCTGGTCTGACATGAAATCCCATGTAGCTGGGAATACTCACCTCTATCGATTCGACAACTACGTAGTGTTTCAGAAAATCCTTCGCTAAATCGGCACCTTTTTCTAAATAGCTATAACAGTGAAAGAGACAATAGTTGGCAATACAGTCCAGAATCTTATTTTTATCGATAATTCTTTCGATTTTCTCTCTCACTCTCTCATGTCTTATTTCACTTTCGTGTCTTTCATAGAAATGGGTCAGTGCCGTTGCAATTTCGGCAAGGTGTAAAGCGACTGAAATGCAGCCTCTCATGCTGTTTAGTGTGATGTTCTCAGCTTCTATTTTGGTATTTTTGATGTAGGTATCATATACAGATTGGAGGTTGTGGATACTTAATTCAAATCCCCGCAATTTTTCTTCACTGATGTGTTCTGGAATCAATCTTTCTATCTCTTCAAAACTGTATTCCAGATCAAATCTGAGATCTTCATAATCCTTCAGAATGTTTAAATAATCAGAGGCAATTTTCACCACATTTTCTTCTTCTCTACTGGAGAAATCTTCATCTACGTTATGGGGCAGCATTTTATTTGAGGCAACGTCCAGATAATCATTTTCTCTAAGTTTTTCCTCGGAAAATTCCAAACCCAGTCGCAGTGCTTCATCCGCAATAGATCTAAAAACTGACTTGATAGCATCGTTGAAAAAGTTCCGCATCATTGTTGTTTGTTCGGAGAATTTTTTCTTCTCTTCATCTTTCAGTTCATAGAAGGCATATCGGTTCTGGATGTGTTTAAGCATATATGCAGAGAATCCCATATATCTGATAGTGGCGATGAGTTCTCTAAAATAAATCCAGGTCATATTGTTTTTTGCCCCATAATCATCTAGAAAATCTTCCAGGAGCCTTGATTGAGTAGTTATATTCCCGTAAAATCTTTTGGTATATAAATAATCTTTGTCCCCTTTCTCCTTAAGATAAGTACAAATCTTTAATATACCACTAGTCTGTGTCTGAAACAGTTCCAGAAATTCTTCTTCAGAAATAATCTCTTTTAATGGTGTTGGCATGTTCTACCTCATGAAATGCTCAAAACGTTAAATTATTTCCATTATCCCCTCTTGAAAAATGCAACTATATCTCCCCTCCCTTTTGAAAAAAGGAACACCGCCCTCCCCCGTTGAAAAAGGGGGGCTAGGGGGGATTTAAAGAAAGAAGTTGCATAAAACTATTATCATTATATCAAGTATTCATTTTAAATCAATTACAAAACCGGGAACTTTTTTTAAGGTTCAAAATCCTTAAGACAGCGATAAGAGATAGGCTAGGCAGAATTTCCTGGTGTGATCCTGGAAGATCTCCTAAATATGTTTTTGAATAATGACGCAGGCAAATAGGCAACTTATTTTTGGGGACACAGATGAACGCAGATTACCAAGATTTTAAACTACGAAGGACACGAAGAAACTCTAAGGGAAATTTATCTGAGTATTTCTGCGAAAATCTGCGTCCTCATTCGAGCATCTTTGTCCCCATCCAGCGGTTGAGCAGCAGTAAAACAGCAATCACAATTCCCCATTGGAGGATGCAGGTTCCTATGCTGGTTGTGTGAAATGGATTCCACCATCCTTGAGGGTCAAAAACCGTGGCTGATTGCCAGAGCCACCAGCCGAGGACACAGATAAATTCTATGGGAATTATTAATACAACTACATAGTCAAACCATCTTCCCAGATTGAAAATGTTCCCCTCACTGTTGATCAATTCTCTTCTGAATCGTGTTGTTCCGAATTTAATTACAGCGTAAGTAAAAAAGATTCCATTAACTAATAGTCCAAGTCCCCAAGTCCAATCCTGGTTGTTAAAGAACTCCATCTTGATAGCTGAAGGAATACCGAAAATAAATCCTATGAGCCCTACCAGTAAAACAGATTTCTTTCTTCCTACCCCTGCATCCATAAAAATCCTTACGACAAGTTCTAACATTGCAATTAAGGATGAAAAGGCAGCGAAACACAGGGTGAGGAAGAAGAGCGGCAGAAGTATATTCCCTCCCGCTATTTTTTCAAATAGTTGAGGAATCCAGATAAAAGTGAGGCCTGTATTGCCTGAAGCCATTACCTTCATCGCCTGTTCGTGTGGAAGAAGGATGAATACGATAGGAATAATAGAAAGTGCTGCCAGAATTGATGCAATGCTGTCTCCTACACCGGTAAGGAGAGAATTTAAAACAATATCCTCTTTCCTTTTCATGTATACAGCGTAAGTGAGAATAAGTCCCCAGCCTGCACCGGTAGACCAGGCAGACTGGGATAAGGCTTCTAACCAGATTCTATAATTTAATAAATCTTTTAAGTGAGGGATGAAGAGGAATTTCAATCCCTCCTGGCTTCCAGGCAAACAAAGGGCTTTAACAGCAGCAAAGAGCATGATTAGAAAGAGAGAAGGGATGAGTAAGTAGTTGGCTTTTTCAATTCCTCCTGCTATTCCCCTGTAAGTAACAGCAGCAGCAATTAACATGCAGAGAAAATGAAAAAAGATTGGCTGATAGCATGATCCAATAAAACTGTTCCAGTAATACTCATGGTTGATGGAGTATAAGCTGCCACTTATCGCAGCAAGCAGATATTTGAGACACCATCCCATGACTACTGAATAGTAGAACATGATAGCCATACTACAAAAACCTACAAAGGCTCCCATCCAGAGATATCTCTTGCCAATCAGTTTTCCAAACGCACCTGCTGTTCCTTTGCGCGTCCTCTTTCCGATGCTGAATTCAATGATGATTAAAGGGATAGACCAAGTGAAGATAAAGATGATCCAGGGAATGAGAAAAGATCCTCCCCCGTTTTGAGCAATGATCCTTGGGAACCTCCATATATTACCGGTACCGACAGCAATCCCAATGACAGATAATATCAGTGCAAAACGGGATGTAAAATATTCGGACTTTTTATTTTCTTGCATCGTCTTTTGCTTACCGCTTAAATTAGAATTATTCGACTATCTAACATAGCGTAATAGTATCGTCAATTGAATAAGCGCTTTTGCTTAATTCTAGAAAGTCCCCCTTTAGCAAAGGAGGATTTAAGGGGATTTCTTTCAGCTTTCAAATCCCCCCTGGCCCCCCTTTGCTAAAGGGGGGAAATAAATTATCCCTGAACCCTATCCTTCTATTCAATATCCAGTATCTTGTCTGCCTGAAGGGCGTTTCCTTTGCTGTTGACATAGATTTTTAAAAATTATACATTGCTTTGTGGGTAATAATAATTTAGGAATTGGGGAATTTAGGAATTAAAAACCCCTGAATCCATGAGTTCCAGAATTGGCAAAATACGTGTAGTTTTCCTAAAAAATAACGTTCCTTGAACACAGGAAAGGGGGTGGTTATGAAAAAACATAAGACATTTTTTTTCGTCATACTTCTTGCATCTCTTTTTTTGTTATCTTCATATTCGCTCGATGCTTCGAAAACCAGTTCTTCATCTTCCATTGGTCAATCCTTCCATCAAAAAACCAAACACACACTCCTCAATGTTTTGGGATCTGTTCTTAAGTGGGAATCTCAGCCTTCTCTGTACAAGAAATATCCTAAAGCTAAAAAGATCAAACTGCCTAAGCCAGCTTATGAAGGACTCTCTTTAGAAGAAGCACTGCGCACCAGGAGATCTATCAGAGACTACACTGATAAATATCTATCGCTTAATGCTTTTTCCAAGCTCCTCTTTGCTGCTCAGGGAGTAACCGGTCAGGATGGAAATCTGATGCTTCGCACTGCTCCCTCAGCAGGTGCACTGTATCCTATCGAGATTTATGTTGTTGTTAATAACATAGCAGGGCTTGAAAAAGGTATCTATCATTACACAGTTCCTGACCATGGTTTGGAATTGATGCAAAAGGGGAATTTTCGCAGGAAGATAATCAGATGTGCGCTTGATCAGGAGATGGCAGGAGAGTCTGACGTTACATTTGTGCTGACTGCTATTTTCCAGAGAGTTACCTGGAAATATGAGGAACGTGGTTATCGTTATGTTTATATAGAAGCTGGACATATCGGACAAAACATTGCTCTGCAGGCTGCCTCTTTGGGTTTGGGTGCCGTGGGTATCGGTGCTTTTTACGATGATGATGTCAATAAGCTGATTGGTATTGATGGTAAATCAGAAGCAGCTCTTTACCTCTATGCGGTAGGAACCCTGTGAAGAAGCCAGATATCAGTTTCATTGTATGTTTTCTCCTTATTTTAGCTTTGGCTGTTACAGGAATAAGTGGATTTATTCAAGTCAAGCTTGATCTGCATCGAACCACTATTCATAAATTCAGCGCTTATTCTACTCTTTCTCTTTCTTTAGTTCATATTCTGATTAATTTTAGAAAGTTTATAAACTATGCAAAGAAAGCGTTTAGAAAATAAACCTTGATTTTGATAATATTGGAGCATTGCTAAGATGGAATATCCTAAGCTGAGAAATATTGATATCTTTCCTCTGGAAACTTCTGGTCAGAAAGTTGTTGGCCTGAGAGACCCCTCGAATTTGAGTGATAAAATAGTTGTCGTTTCCCATCCTGTCTTTTTCGTTGTCACCCTTTTTAATGGGAAGCGTTCTCTTTTAGATATCAAAGCAGAATATATGAGAAAATATGGAGAGATGATTTTTACTGAACGCCTGGAAGAAATTGTTAAGTATCTCGATGATAATTATCTCCTGGAAAGTGAACGGTATGAGGCCTATCGTAAGGGGATAGAGGAGGAATTCAAAAAAGCCGATCTTCGTCCTGCAGTATTTGCAGGGAAAAGCTACGAGTCTGATTCTCAAAAGCTGATGCAACAGATAGAGGGATTTTTTACTTCTCCTCAGGGTCCGGGGAAACCCGTTCCAGGCCAGAAGGAAAAACCTGTCAAAGGAATCATCGCACCCCATATCGATTTTCAAAGAGGTGGTTCCTGCTATGCCTGGGCTTATAAGGAATTGGCAGAATCCCCTGCTCCAGATCTTTTTATCATTCTGGGAACAGTACATCCACCAACACAAAACCCTTTTGTTCTGACCAGGAAAAATTTTGAAACCTCCCTTGGAATGGTTTATACAGAAAGAGATATTATTGAATCATTGGAAAGGAAGGTGAAATTCAATCTGTTTCAGGATGAAATCGTCCATAGAATAGAGCATACTATAGAATTTCAACTGATATTCTTAAACTATCTCTATCAGGGCAGGAAACCTTTCAAAATTGTGCCCATCCTTTGTGGTTCGTTCAACGATGTGATTACTCAGGACATTACTTCCCAGCAGAAGCCATATCTGTCAGATTTCATCGATGGTTTAAGAGAGACAGTGGCAGAGTGTGGATATAAAACCTGTTTTATTGCCAGTGCTGATCTGGCCCACGTCGGCATACGTTTTGGTGATCCCTCTCCTCCTTCACAAGCTTCTCTTCAATATATAGAAAGTGAAGATCGAAAAATGCTTGCCTGTGTGGAGAGCATGGATGCCGATGGGTTCTGTCAATTTATTCAGAGGGAAAGGGACAGAAGGAAAATCTGTGGTCTTCCACCCATTTACACCATGCTTAGAGCAATGGATGCCAGTGAGGGAAAACTGCTTGACTACCAGCAGTCTCTGGAGCCCGACGGAAGTTCAGTAGTAACCTTTGCAAGTATGGTTTTGAGTTGAATTTTAATAAATTACCTTTTGGACACGGGTGAACACAGATTATAAGGGTTTTGGGCCTCAGTATATTTCCGGCTCTGTGGATTGTTTGTATAGAATTCATTGAATGGCATTCTTTATAGAGTAATTAATGGGAAGGTTAGATAATTTCATTGTCTATTTACTTATTAGTCAGGAATTAAAGATGATCAGAGGATGAGATATTTTTTAAACCAGTTAAGACTATAACTGATAGCTCTTTCACGCAGTTTAAGGTTGCTGAAGGTGTGGTCTGCACCTTTTACGATTTTTAACTTCCTGGGTTCTTTTGCTGACTGATACAGACTCCTTGCGTGATCCAGGGGGACGGTCTCATCAGTGTCTCCGTGGATGAGCATGGTATTTCTTGCCATGGCAATAAACTTAGCAGCATCGTAGTTGTTTGCATCATGATAAAAGTCTTCCTTAAGCTGAGGTGAACCACTGGTAGCTATTGCTTTTCTTAAACCATCAAAACTGAAAGGTGTTGCCCAGGCAACAACAGCTTTTATCTTCCTGTCAGATGAAGCGACAAGCAAGGCGATATATCCGCCCATGCTGCTTCCCAGAAGACCAATGTTTTGAGTAGTTGAGGGACTATGCAGTCTAATAAAAGAAAGAGCCGCATTAAGATCTTCTTTTCTACCCGTAATAGTAGTATCTTCTATTTTCCCATCGCTCTCACCACAGCCTCTGAAATCAAATCTTAAAACAGTCATCCCCTCTTCAGCAAATTGCTCTCCTATGGCAACAAACTTATCACTCCCCTTGTCACTAAAAAGACCATGGCAGGCAATGACACAGTTTGAACCTGACTGATCGGGATAGTGGATAACTCCTGCCAGTTTACCTGCGGATGCAGAAAAATAGACTTTCTCTTGTTTCATTATCTTCTTGCTTGGTTGCTTAGGAATTTTTGCCAAGTGATCTGGTAAATACAGGATGGAATGTTATAAAAAATGATACTGGATGAGATACACACTGGATATATACCCTGGATTAAAAATAAAGCTCAGATTATAGATAGATATTTAAGGTGAGATTTTAAGGGGCAGGGTTAGGAGCTTTTTCTGCTTCTGTTTCCTTAACCTTTTCTTCGTTTTCCTCTTCTTTTTTCTCCTCTTCCTTTAAGTCCTGAAGGGTTTTGTTCATCTTATCAATCTGGTTTTTACCAACCAGGAAGATGGTCTTTTTTGCCTGATTTTTAACATAATACTGAGATTTCTCTTCGTGTTTTTCCCCTATCAGGAGTTGCTTTTCTTCTTTGTCTCCTAAGATTGCAGTGATTGTAAACTGGGGTGAATCAAGCTGGTACTTTTTGAGGTCATAGTCTTCGGCAAAGGCAGTAGCCTTAAGAAAAGCGAGAGTAGTTCCAATATTTACAACTACCTCTTTTTTGGTTTTGCCCTTCTCTGGTTTAGTAGTTTGCCAGTCCCCTTTCTCGTCTTTTTCCAGCACAATATTTTTATCAGATGATTTCAGGGTGAGTTGAGTTATGGCTTCCGCTGGAAAATCAAAGATAGTTTTGTCTCTCCAGTTTTCAATAGATTTATCAAAGGCAGATTTGATGTAGCCTCCTGCCAGTAAGACCTCATCAGACCCTTCCTTCCTGAGATAAGTGCTGAAAAAGTCAGAACCTGTTTTCCCTATATAGAAATGTGCCAGGATGTTCTGGTCTGCGTCGGAGATTTTAACTTCTAACCCTTTTTTCTTAGTGACTTCAAAGAGCTCCTGTTTTTCAGGATTTTTAGAGGCAATGTTTTCGCGTATAAAATTTATAACTGTATCCAGAGCGTTATCTACCAGTATGGGGTCGGCAGTAAAACCATCGGTATCACTGATTAACCAGCCTTTTTTCTCTCTTTCCAGAGATACTTCTTGAGTTGAGCCTTTTGCCTCAATCTTTGTTGCTTTACCTTTTTCAAAATCAGGGAAAAGGGCAATTACTTCCTTTGCCTTCTTTTGATCTCTTTTTGATAGTGGCCCTTCAAAGAAGTAAACGAAGACAAGAAGGATAATGAAAATCCCGAAAAGTATAACAGTAGTTCTAACCTTCATGTAACCTCACTTGCGCATAACAAGAAGATATAGTATGGAAAACAGGACAGGGATAAAGAATTTGTTTTCTTATAATGGACTAGATACTGGATTCTGGATACTAGATTCTGGATGTATAATTTTTTATCCAGTATCCAGCATCAAGTATCTTTTGACAATAAGCACTCCATCGATGTATCTGTTAAAAAAGTTTCATAAGCTTAAATATGTTATGTCACTACTACCACGCAAGAGCCACTCTCTTTTTCTTTCTTCTTCTCATGTAGAAGCATATCAATCCAAACATTATAAGCAAAATAGGAATTCCAAACATATTAATATATTTGATCAGGGTTTTAATATGTTCTGTTGTTTCTTTAAGAGGCCGATCAGTAGCTCCCCGAGATCGAATGTCTATCAACTCTTCACCCAGAGTGAGCCAGTCGATGATATTGAGGAAAAAGACCTGGTTGTCCCTGAACTGGCTTATCACATCATTAGTGAGGAATCGAGAATTGCCAATTACAATAATCTGAGTATCAGGACTTTCCTTAATTGTTTCCTTCTGTATTTCATTTTTTTCCTTATCTTTTTCTTCTTCAGTCGTGGGAACAGGCTTATCAGTATAGAAGCTTTTAAATTTACCAGAAGCTGAGAGAGCAAGGAGATAGCTTTCTGTTTTAATTCCTGGACTGTAGAATTTCTGTTGTGGATCCAGGATGTAAAAACCTTTGCGTTCCCAGGCGTATGGCGTGGATTTTGCGAGTTCTGTTATGGTTAATCCTGTGGCTTTTCCCTCCAGTGTTTTAATGGAGCTGGTCCAGGGCAAGACAAGTGACTCCAGATTGCTTACCGCAGGATTATCAGGTGAAAAACCTGTGCTTATTATTTTGACCCAGAAGGGATAGGGTATTCGGAAAGTCATAAAGCCACTGCGAAAGGCAGCAGGTGCGTTGGAACGGTCAAGAATCATGTTTTGTTCTACTTTGATTCCATAGTGTTTTAAAAGGTCTTCAATGCCTGGTTTAAAAGAAGATGCCTGAAGACCTTCCTTTATATCTGCTGTATCTACAAGAAAGACGATTTTATCACCTCTCATCAGGAATTGGTCAATCTCATATTTTTGAATGTCTTTCAGTTCATGCGGGCCTGCAATAATCAGGGTGTCAATGTCAGTTGATATCGGCTCACCTTCTGTTAATTCTACCTGCTCTACTTTGTACTGGCTTTCAAGAAGTTGTTTGGCTGCCTGGTAATCTTCTTGAAGATTATGTTCTTTTCCTGTAAATATACCTACTGTCTTTGTTTCTGTGCGTGTTACTTTAACGATGGAGGATGTGAGATCATACTCGAGGTTTCTGGTGTCATTTACAAAAGGGATTACTTCTTTTTTATCAGCATAGAAGATGGCGATACCGAAATAAACGTTGGTGAGTTGAAGCTGATCTTTCTCAACGATATTTAACTGAACCTGGGGGATACCCATAAATCGAAGCTCTTGCTGTAATTTGGGATTTTCTGTTGGATCAATTGATTTTATCGCGAAATTTCCACCGGAGTATGCTTTGTATTCGTCCAGGATGTCAGTAACTTCTCTTTTCAGATTAACCAGATAGGGAGGGAGTTTTTTTGAAAAGTAGAGTTTAATATTGATGATGTCATCCAGATTAGTCAGAACCTCTCTAGTAGACGAAGTAAGTGTATATCTCTTATCTTGGGTAAGGTCAATCCTAGTAAAGTGCCGGAGAAAAAAGAAGTTGAGTACGGCAAGAATCCCCAGAATAATAAGAACTAAGACAATATAATTAGTGCTATATTTCAGACGTCTTGATGTATGGCTTCCTACTTCCATTTTCTGCTCTCAATTGCAAGGGTGTTAAGAAAGAGAAAAAAACCAATCACAGAGAAATAATAGATAAGGTCACGAGAATCTATAACCCCTCTGCTGATACTTTCAAAATGAGCACCTAATCCAAGATAAGTGAAGATAGGGGCTATCATACTGGGTGTGGACATCAGGACGAAATCTTCTCCTATAATAAGCAGGGCGAAGCAGATAATAATGCTGATGATGAAAGCGACTATCTGGTTCTTTGTAAGAGAAGAGATGAAAAGTCCAATAGCTAGATAAGCTCCACCCATTAAGCAGGCTCCAAGGTAACCACCCACAATGGTGCCGGTATCAGGCTCTCCCAGGATGTAAACTGTCAGTGGAAGAGGAAATGTGAGTAGTACTGCTGTGATTATAAAAAGAAAGCTTGAGAAGAATTTACCCAAAACGACTTCATGATCCTTAATTGGCAGAGTCATGAGGATTTCCATAGTCCCCAGCTTTTTTTCTTCTGCCCATGCCCTCATAGTGATAGCAGGTGCCAGGATGAGAAAGAGCCAGGGCAAAATTCCAAAAAGGGGTCGAAGGTGAGCTTGACCAATCAGGAAAAAGGTTCGAAAAAAGAGCCAGCTTGAGAAGAGAATGAAAGTGATGATAAAAATATAGGCGATGGGAGAATTAAAATAGCTCTTAAATTCTTTCTGGAAAATGGCAAGGGTATTTCGCATTTTTATTAACCTTCTTTAGTAGTAAGCTGAAGGAAGATATTTTCTAAATTAGCTGTTTCTTTATGTAATTCTGTAAGACTCCATCCATTCTGGGCAACCAGGAAAAAGAGTTCTTCACTTAAGTCTACGCCTATATCACTCTTTATTTCAAATTGATTAAGCCCATCCTCTTTTCCGCCAATCTTTTTAAACTCTTTTATTTTTTCCATCGCTTCCAGTTTAGATTGAATTTCCTGTAGAGGGCCCCTGATTGTAATGTAGATAATTTCTTCTCCTTTGGATTCGTTCGCCATCTCTTCGGGGGTTCCACTTCCTACTATCTCTCCCTGATGAATGATAATAATACGGTCGCAGGTAGCTGAAACTTCCGGGAGGATGTGAGAGCTTAAAATGATGGTTTTTTCTTTTCCAATTTTTTTAATCAATTCTCGAATTTCTATAATCTGTGTAGGATCAAGGCCGATTGTAGGTTCATCAAGGATTAAAATATCGGGGTCATGGATTAGGGCCTGAGCCAGTCCCACCCTTTGGCAAAAACCTTTGGAGAGTTCGCCTATATCTTTACCAAGCTCTTTCCGCAAACCGCATAGTTCGATAACATGTCTTATCTGTTCTTTTCTCTTTGATGGAGGAATAGCTCTAATTTTTGCAATAAATTCGAGATAATCTACTACTCCCATATCCATATAGAGCGGATTGTTTTCAGGAAGATAGCCGATCAGTTTTCGCACTTCCAGTGGATTCTCAAAAACATCAAATCCTGCAATAGTTGCGGTTCCTGAATTTGCAGGATGATAACAGGCAAGGATGCGCATAGTGGTGGTTTTGCCTGCACCATTGGGACCAAGAAACCCCAGGACTTCCCCCTTTTTGACCTCAAAAGAGACGTCTTTTAATGCCTTAGTGGGACCGAAGTTTTTAGATAAATGGCTCGCAGTAATCATAGCTTTTTATATTAAAGATATTAATAATAGATAGAACTTTAAATATTGTAAAGGTGCGTTGAAGTTTTTAATGGCCATCATCATTTTAGCAGACCCACATTCAACCATGAAGTGCAACAAAGACGGTTTGTAAAACATCGTAAGGAG
>CAZOKO010000052.1:0-17980 GCA_964580455.1 uncultured Thermodesulfobacteriota bacterium
ATGTGGTCAATCACATGACAGTTTTTCCACTGGAGAATTATGGATAAGCAAGTTATTTTTTAATTATTTTCCCTCCATTACTTTCAATCTATCAGAAAACAAACTACAAATCATGCAGCTTCCCCTTTCAAAATCTCCTTTTACTATCCAGCAGCATGGTTACAGGACCATCATTTACCAGATGAACATCCATCATTGCCTGAAATTCACCTGATGCTACTGAAATATTATTCTTGGCAACTGATGAAATAAAATATTTATAAAGTTCCTTTGCCTTCTCAGGTAATGCAGCATCTGTAAAGGAAGGTCTGCGACCTTTGCGGCAATCTCCAAGCAGTGTGAACTGAGAAACTACCAGCATCTCTCCCTTAACATCAACAAGTGAAAGATTAAACTTCTGCTCACTATCCTTAAAGATGCGCAGATGGATAATCTTAGAAACCAGATATTCAGCGTCTTTTTCCTCATCTGTTTGTTCCACCCCTAAAAGGACTAATAAACCCCGGCCAATTTCTCCTACCGTCTTTCCATCCACCACAACTTTTGCTTCTTTCACCCTTTGCACTACAGCTCTCATACTCCCTCTCCATCCTTTATCTCAAATTATTAACGCATAACTACTTTGCAAGAATCTAATGTTGTATCTAACGGACTTATCACTCCCTTTCCGCTCTTTTAATAACATGAGTAGATCATAATTGATTTTATCTCAAAAAATTTATAAAATATCGAAATAAGAAAAGCAATATTTATTTTATATGAATTCTTTCCCGGAGTCTTGATTGTGAAAATTATTGATCTTAGTTCCGAATATTATGATCTACACTTCAAATACCTTGAAGATTGGTCAGACGAAGTTATTTATTGAAAAAATAGCTTTATTTTAAACCTGATCTATAGTATTAGTCATAATCCTAAACGATTTTATTTTAATGACAGAGTGAGGATTGGCATGGTCAAGTGTATAGTCATCGGAGCAGCTGGCAGGATGGGAATCCGAATCATCAATGCCATTCACCAAACTGAAGGTGTCCAACTTGCAGGTGCCGTTGAGCTAAAAGAACACCCGCTAGTAGGAGCAGATGCAGGAGAATCCTCAGGTATTGGCAAAATAAACATCCCTATTGTCGACAGCTTTGAGGGGGTGAGTAACAATTTTGATGTTCTGATTGATTTCACCATACCTGAATCTTCCCTTCACAGCCTCGAATATGCTGCTTTAAAGAAAAAAGCCGTTGTGATAGGAACTACCGGCTTCTCACCACAGCAAACAGAGAGCATCAAAAAACTGGCACAGGATATTCCCTGCGTCTTTTCTCCCAACATGAGTGTAGGAATAAATCTTATGTTCAAAATCATCAGCCAGTTAGCCCAAATCCTCCAAGATGATTATGATATTGAGATTATCGAATCACACCACCGACTCAAAAAAGATGCACCCAGTGGAACTGCTGTGAAAATGGCGCAAATCCTGGCAAATACACTTAAGAGAAATCTAGACCAGGTTGCCGTTCACCAAAGAAAAGGATTCATAGGAAAAAGACGCCGTGAAGAAATCGGTATTCAGGTTATCAGGGCAGGAGATATCGTTGGTGAACATACGGTGTTATTTGCAGGACCGGGAGAACGTTTAGAGGTAACTCATCGAGCCCACAGTCGAGACACCTTTGCCCGGGGAGCAGTGAAAGCAGCCCTGTGGATAGTAAAGCAGCAGCCTGGTCTTTACGATATGGAAGACGTCCTGGGAATTAAACAGTAATCACCACAATGATCGCAGAGTGCGCGGAGAAGGATTGGATGTTTAATTACTAAACTCTGCGATCTCAGCGTTCTTTGCGGTAAAAACATAATAAGAATGAAGGAAAAGGTTTGGCTATGTTTACAATAGAAAAAGCAGATCGTATAAAAGAACTACCTCCCTATCTCTTTGCTAAAATCGACCAGATGAAAGAAGAAGTAAAACAAAAGGGGGCAGATATTATAGATCTGGGGGTTGGTGATCCGGATTTGCCCACTCCCCCACATATTATCACCGCACTGCAGGATGCTGCAAACGATCCAAAAAATCACCGTTACCCCTCTTACACCGGAATGATAGAATTTAGAGGTGCTGTAGCCAAGTGGTATCAAAAGAGATTTAATATATCTCTAGATCCCCATAGCGAAGTGATCTCTCTCATCGGTTCTAAGGAAGGCATTGCACATATTCCTCTGGCATTTGTTAACCCTGATGATATTGTCCTCATTCCTGATCCTGGCTATCCGGTCTATAAAACTGCCACCTTATTTGCTGGAGGAATTTCTTACTTCATGCCACTTCTTAAGGAAAACCATTTCCTGCCAGACTTTTCCAAAATTCCCGAAGAGACTCTAAAAAAGGCAAAGTTGATGTTCCTCAATTATCCCAACAATCCCACTGCCGCCGTGGCTGATCACTCCTTCTTTGAAAAGGCTGTCAAATTTGCTCATCAACATCAATTTGTCATCTGCCATGATGCGGCTTACACAGAAATTTCCTTCGATGGATACCAGCCCCCAAGCATACTTGAAATCCCAGGTGCCAAGGATGTAGCTATCGAGTTTCATTCGCTCTCTAAAACATATAATATGACAGGTTGGCGGATAGCTTTTGCTGTTGGCAACCCTGAGATTATAGCCGCACTGGGACAAGTAAAAACTAATATTGATTCCGGCGTAGCTCAAGCTATTCAAATAGCAGGCATTACTGCATTGCTCGGAGACCAGACTCCCCTTATTGAAATAAGAAACATCTATCAAGAAAGGAGAAACCTTCTGGTTACAGGACTTAAAGAGGCTGGTTTTGAGGTTGACGCTCCCAAAGCCACCTTCTACCTGTGGGTAAATATCCCTTCCGGCTTCAGTTCAACAGAACTCACATCTCATCTCTTAACTGAAGCCGCAGTGGTTACGACTCCAGGTGTTGGTTTTGGCACATCAGGAGAAGGCTATATTCGTATAACTTTAACCGTAGATAAAGAAAGAATTGCTGAAGTTGTGAGAAGAATTAAAAATCTTAATTTTTAAATAGGGCGCATATTTTCGCAGATACTTGCAGATGACCATAAACAGGTTGGTTATAAATTTTGCAGAAGATATTAATATCTTTTCAGTTAGTTCTTAACATTTAAATCCTGACAATCTGCGTTTATCTGCTTCCCAAAAAGGAATTTCTAATTATCAGAAATGATGGATAATATTGCCTTCATAGGAATTGGCTCTAATCAAGGAGATAAATACGGCAATTGTGTTCTGGCTATTGAGGATATTTGTGCATGTGAAAAGAATCTACTGCATGAACAATCCTCATTCTATCTGACAGAACCATGGGGATACAGAGAGCAGGATGATTTTATCAATGTAGTAATTAAAGTAGCGACATCGTTTTCTCCTCTTGATCTTCTCTCCTTTTTGCAGGGGGTAGAAAGAAAACTGGGAAAGAAAAAAGACTTTAACTGGGGGCCGAGAACTATTGACCTTGATATCTTATCCTATAACAATCAAATGTTAGAATTACCACAGCTTACCATTCCTCATCCCCTTTTACACCAAAGAGGTTTTGTCCTTATCCCTTTAAAAGAAATTGCCCCTCATCTGATACATCCTGTATTTAATCAAACCATCTCTCAACTTTTTGATCGGTTGAATGACAATAAACGTGCAATCAAACTTGGGGAGGAAAGTCTTTGATACGTTTTATTATTTTTGCCATTCTCTCTTATATTCTCTACCGTTTAGTTAAAAGCCTTGTACTCCCCTCCCCTGCAAAGCCTGACAAACACTTTTCGCAATCTGGTAAAACTATTACCGATGAGATGATTATGGATCCATACTGCCACGTATATATTCCCAAGCGTGAAGCTATAACAGCAAAGATAGCAGGAGAAACTCTCTATTTCTGCAGTGAAGAATGCAAGAAGAAACATCTTAAGGAAAAACATAAATAAGGTTTAAACAGCTAACTATACTGCTTAAGGAGGATATGCTATGAAGCTCTTTATTGACACCGCCAATATTGACGAGATCAAAGAAGCAGCCAAACTTGGCCTTATTGACGGAATAACCACCAATCCAACCCTCATTGCCAGAGAGGGAAAAGAATTTATGCAAATCGTGGAAGAGATCTGCCAGATTGTGGATGGTCCTATCAGCTTAGAGGCGGTGAGCACCCAATCAAAGGATATGGTTAAGGAAGCACAAGATCTGGCAAAGATTCATCCCAATGTGGTTGTCAAGATACCCATGACCAGGGAAGGGTTGATTGCTACAAAACAACTGTCAACGGAAGGCATTCACGTAAATATGACCCTGGTTTTCTCTCCCACCCAGGCTCTTCTTGCTGCCAAGGCAGGGGCTGCCTATGTAAGCCCTTTTGTTGGAAGATTAGATGACATCTCTCACTTGGGAATGGATCTGGTTGAACAGATTCTAACTATCTATGAAAACTATGATTTTGAAACAGAAATCATTGTGGCGAGTGTTAGAAATCCCCTTCACGTTTTGGAAGCAGCTCTTATAGGTGCAGATATCGCAACTGTTCCCTTTAAGGTTATTGAACAGCTTATCAAGCATCCTCTGTCAGATATAGGAGTAGAGAGATTTCTTAAAGATTGGGAGAAAGTGAAAAACAAATAGAGTATAATAAAGGGGAAATTCTATTTCAAGCTCGCAAGCTTAACTTTGGCTATCTCGGCTTGAGCAGATGTAGGATACTTATCTATGATTTTTTGCAAAAGCAATTTAGCACTATTTTTATCATTTAAGGCTATAAATGAAAATGCTTGTTTAAGCAAAGCATCCGGGATTTTATTACCCTGGGGAAATTTTTTTATTACTTCTTCAAATTCCAGGATTGCCTCTTCATACCTCTTTTCACGATAATAGCATTCTCCGATCCAAAATTGCGCATTATCGGAATATTCTGTTTGAGGAAATAGTTTCAAGAATTCCTTAAATTCTTCTCTTGCACTCTGGAACTCTCTCTGGCTCAACTTAGTATAGGCACTATTATACAGTTCTTCAGGATCTGGCACCCCTGTTATTTTTGCCAGGTTACCAGTGGGAGCAACTGTAGTAGTCAGTCCACCAACCACTTTCCCTGGTGTAGAAACAGACTTATCTTTCTGAATGCCAGCCTTCATTCCCAAAATCATCTTCATAGTTCTGATTTCTTCCCGGATTTGCTTCATATCTTCTTCCTGCTTTATGACACGTGAGATCAACTCTTCACGAAGGAAGATAACATCATCCGAGGCCCGCTGTGCATAGTGCTTGCTTTCCTCCATACCCCCTCTAATACGCTGGAGTTCAATCTGTAAAGTATCCAGCCGTGTATCAAAATCAGCCTGCCTCTGACGAACTGCTTGAACCTCCTTTTTCTGCAGGGAGACTTTCTTATCAAGTAATCTGATATTCTGTATCGCAGGAGTAGCACACCCCCCTAAAAAAATAAAAAGGATGTATAGTGAAAAAAAATAATTAAGTATTCTCAATGGATACCATCTCCTCATAATTGACCATCTCTTCCGGAAAGCCTTACAAGGCTTCCCGGAAGAGATTAAAACACGTTACTGAATCACAAATTCGTCTCTTCTATTCTTAGCCCAGGCTTGCTCATCATGACCTGGATCTGAAGGTTTCTCCTCACCATAACTAATGGTTGAAAGCTGATTGGATTTAACTCCCAGGTTAATTAAATACCTCTTGGCACTGCTTGCCCTTCTTTCTCCCAGAGCGATATTATATTCTTCCGTTCCACGTTCATCACAGTGACCTTCGATGATAACACTTTCCTGAGAATTATTCATTAGCCAGGCAGCATCCTCAACAAGTACCTTTTTCGCCTTTTCGCTCAGAGAAAAATCATCAAAGTCAAAATAAACATTTGCAAGTTTAATACTCTCTTTCTTTCTCAATTCTGCAACCTTTTTCCTGGCTGCCTCTAACTCTTCCTCTGTTATCTCCTCACCACCCAATCTTTTCATCTCTTCCCTTTCAACTATAAGCTCCTCTTCCTCATCCACCACACGATGGGCACATGAACTGATCCACAAAATAGAAAGGGAAAAAAACATAACACTTAACAGGCAAACACTTTTTCGAACCATTAACATCTCACCTCCTTTCAAATAAAACACCAACAAGAATTTTTTGCAACTATCCTCTTATATCTGTGTTGTTATATGAAGTTGCGATCAAAGCTCTTAATCACAACATATTTTAGCGGTAGTTCAGATAAGGGGACCAGCAAGGGTCTGTATCGTTGCCTCTTCCACTGGTTACCACTTTCACACCTGAGCCATCTGCAAGCATAATGTAAATCTTCTTGCTGCCACTTCTGTTTGATGAAAAAGCAATCTGCCGACTATTTGGCGACCAGGAAGGACACTCATTGCTTCCCGAGTTAAAGGTCAGCTGATTAAGACCACTGCCATCCGTATTGATTGTATAGACAGCAAAAGTACCATTCCTCCTGCCAGCAAAAGCAATCTTATCCCCTTTGGGAGACCATGCAGGTGAAGTGTTATAACTCCCCTCGAAGGTTAACCTTCTTACCTTCCTGGTTTTAACCTCCATGATATAAATCTGGGGGGTGCCTGACCGATTAGAGACAAAAGCAATTTGTTTTTCATCAGGTGACCAGCATGGTGAAACATCATTCGCCCAATCGCTGGTAAGTCGGCTAATTTTCTTCCCATCAGGATTAATAATGTAGATATCAGAATTACCATCATCTTGACTTAAGGTCAAGACTATTTTTTTTCCATCAGGGGACCAGTCAGGAGCAATATTGAGACCCCTCCGGTGGGAAACCTTTTTCTCCCGCCCATAAAAAAGTTCTCTTAAAAAAACGTCCGGGTTTTTATCCCTGTAAGAAGTAAAAATTAACGACTTCCCATCAGGAGACCAGGCTGGAGACAGGGTGATTGATCTGTGGTTGGTAATCTTTATCCGATTCTGACCATCAAAGTCCATCAGATAAATCTCTTTACTGCCTGAAACATCTGAAACAAATGCAATCTGTGTCTGAAAGATACCCATTTGCCCCGTGAGACGATAGATTACTTCATCAGCAAACTTATGGGAAATAATCCTGATATCATCCGGTTTGCCAAAATAACGTTTGCCTGTAATGAAGCTTCCTCTAACTGCATCGAACAGTCTTGCTTCAACCCTAATTCCTCCCTCCTCCAGGTGAAATCCTCCTTTGATCAAAGCCTCAGCGCCTATGGATGACCAACCTCGCCAATCGATTCTATCTCCGGTTATACCAGAATCATCAGGTTCCTCCAAAAAGGTTGCCGGATCAATCAATCTAAAAAGACCACTAATCTCTAAATCATGAGAAATAACCGTGGGAAGGGAAGTAGAAACCTGTCTGACATCATGAGCATTTCCCAAATTATTAAAATGAGGAATGGCAATAGGAAATTTGGTAGTTGCAGGCGAATCAATATAAATATAAACCTTGGCTGCAAGATTACTAACAACTCCTAATACAACCAGACAAACAATCACGATAGCTCTATTACTCATTCTTATATACACTTACAATAACTCTCCTGCAGGGAAAATAATGCCCGTTTCAAAAAAGGTTTCCCTGATATTATACTCAGAAAAAGGTGGTAAGGGGCTGCTTTTCTTTACAGATCTAAAAGCCGATTCGTCCAAATATACATTGCCCGATTTTTCTTCAAATGAAATATCAGTAATTTCTCCATCTGACCTGATGGTTATACTTAATACAACTTCCATTCCTCGCATATCTTCAATAATACCTCTGGGAAGAGCAAGATTCCAGTTGTTCTTAATTTTCTGCTCGATAGCCTGATAGTACATTCTATAATTTAAAGGAAGACTCGCAATCATCCCCTTCCCTGCCGGAATCCCCCATGAACCTGCCGTTGGCTCACCACCTCCCACTTCTTCCCTGCTCTCTTCCTCAGCAATCCTATCCCGGATTCTTGCTACCTCTTCATTTCTGCGCTTTTCATCAACCTTTTTCTTGATCTTATCGAGTGCAAGAGAAAAAGCCCCCTCCACATCCTTTCCCTTCGGTTTCATTTTAGGGCCTTGTGCTGCACTGCTTTTTTTTGCTTTATCCTTAATTGTTAATGCAGAGCTTTTTTTCTTATCAGTTTTCTTTTTTTCAACGGTCTTCTTTGATTTTTTTTTAGATGTTTTTCCTGCTGCTACTTTCTTTGATCCTTTCTTCTCAACATTAGAAACTCTTACTCTACCTGGTTTACTCTTCTGAGCATCAACCAGCTTCACTCTATAAGCTGACGAAAAATAGGTCCTTTTAGGTGAAGA
Source organism: uncultured Thermodesulfobacteriota bacterium (assembly GCA_964580455.1). Lineage (GTDB taxonomy): Bacteria > Desulfobacterota > WTBG01 > WTBG01 > WTBG01 > CAZOKO01. Next base: position 8,332 of record CAZOKO010000052.1, read on the forward strand.
AAACGAAGGCACACCTACCAGTAAGATTATAAGAACCAGATGGAAAATTGAAGAACAAAGAACCCCCCATACTAATTTAGGGTCAGAAGAAGGTATACCCGGAAAAGACTGCAAAGCTGTTATTTCCTCTTTTCTAAAGGAACGGTTACCATCCCCAGTTGGTCAATCCCAGCACTCCTGATTACTGCCATAGTTTTCACTACAAAACCATAGGGAACAACCTTGTCCGCTTTCAGAAAGAGTTCTTTGTCAACCCGATTCTGGAAGATTGTCTTCAGCCTGATCTCCAGTTTCGAAAGCTCCACTTTCCGATTGTTGAGATAAATCTCTTTTTTGCTGGTTATGGTGATGGTCATACGTTTTTCTTTGGAAGGAAGGTTTTTACCTTTAGCCTGGGGAAGATTAACATCAACTCCCTCTTGCATCATGGGAGCAGTCACCATAAAAATAACCAGAAGAACCAACACTACATCCACAAAAGGGGTTACATTAATTTCGGAAAGAAAACGGTTTGGGATATTATTATTCAATTCGAGCTGTCTCCATACAATTCGTGAATTATCTATATTTACTCGGGTTATAAGCCTTTTAAATGTCTCTCCACAATGTTCAAGAATTCAGCAGAGAAGCTTTCCATTTGTGAATTCAGCACCCTCATCTTATTCAGAAAATAATTATAGGCAATCACTGCCGGCACTGCCGCAAACAATCCCGCTGCCGTGGCAATCAAAGCCTCAGAGATTCCCGGAGCCACTACAGCCAGACTTGTTGAGCCCCTGAATCCTATCTGATTAAAGGCACCCATAATCCCCCAAACTGTTCCGAAAAGACCGATGAAAGGCGTTGCATTTCCGGTTGTTGCCAAAAAGGTCAAGGCTTTTTCCAGCCTGGTAATTTCTGCACCTGCTATCCGCTTTAATGTTCGGTCAATGGTATTAATCTCTTCCCCTACAGTTGTCTCATTTTTTAGAGGTGATTTGGAAGGGTTTGGACTTATCCTCTCTTTTTTTATCTTTTCCACATCTATATATCCGTTCCTGAACATAGTAGCGACCGGGCTATTAGATAATCTTTTGGCTTCCATAAACGACCTGGAAAAATTTCTGCTACCCCAAAAACTATCCAGGAATACTTTAGACTCCTTCCCAGCTATGTGAAAAACTCGAAATTTGACAATGATAATAGCCCAGGAGAAAACAGAAAAAAAAAGTAAAACGAGAAGCACCAGCTTCACCACTATACCCGCATGAAGAACAAGCTCCAAAACATTTGCACTTAAACCATTGGTTATCCCAATTTCAGTAACCATAGCAGGTAAAGATAACATTTTTTAAATTCCCTTCCTGTTAAACGAACTTAATAAACTTAGTTAAACTTGTTTCAACCGTTTCTGTCTCTATAGCGAGGGAATTTTTCCTTCAGCTTTTCACCCACAATATCAGGAACTAACCCTTCAACTGAACCACCAGCTATAGCAACTTCCTTAATAATTCTTGAATTAACATAGAACCACTTAAGCCCTGTCATCATAAAGATAGTTTCAACATGACGATTCAGTTTTCTATTCATGAAGGTCATCTGAAACTCATACTCAAAATCCGACATAGCCCTTAAGCCCCGAATAATCACATGAACATCCTTAGCTGCTACATAATCAACTAAAAGCCCCTCAAAAGAATCAACAATCACATTAGGATTATTTTCAGTAACTTCTCTAATCATCTCAACCCTCTCTTCCACAGTAAATAGAGGGGTCTTTGCTGCATTGATGGCTACAGGCACGATCAGTTTGTCAAAAATGTGAAGTGTCCGCTCGATAATGTTAAGGTGCCCATTGGTAATGGGATCAAAAGAACCCGGATAAATTGCAATCTTCCCCATACTTAAACCTTTCTTTTTGTTAGATAAATACTTAACGTATTCGTAAAAAGTCCAATTTGCTCCTTATTTGTCATTCCTGCCCCGTATCAAGTACGGGATAAACTCCAGCAGGAATCCAGTAATTTCAGGTTGTTATGGACTCCCGCTTTCGCGGGAGTGACTCGATTTTTGACTTTCTACGAAAGCATCATACTTAATTTGATATAAAAAAAGACACCCCTGTTTCCCCATACTTGCGCTGATCGCTCATCTTCAACCTTCTGTATTCTTCTGAGAACGTTTCTTTATAATGGTGCTCAACAACAACCACGCCATTTTTTTTCAGTATATCACTATCTGCTATTAAATTTAAAGTACTATAAGCTAAATTTTTATTATAAGGAGGGTCAAGAAATGCTACATCAAATTTCCACATGCTTCTTTCAACAAGCCTTATCCCTGCTTCTGCCCTGAGCCTTACCAACTCACAGTTTCCAATAAGGTTCAAAGCCTTAAGATTCTTTTCGAGAACCAGCAGGGCTTGAGGATGATTTTCAACAAAAACAACACGACGGGCACCCCGGCTCAAAGCCTCAATTCCAAGCCCCCCTGTTCCCGCAAAGAGATCAAAGACTTCTTTCCCATCCCACTCAACGTTAAGGATATCAAAAACTGCTTCCCGCACCTTGTCAGAAGTAGGGCGAATACGCTGACCCTTAAATGAAGTCAGCTTTCTTCCTTTTAGCTTACCACTGATTATTCTCAATTAGCTAACACTTGCTGTAATGAACTTATTAAGTGAGGATGATAGATTATATAGTTAATAATGTCAATTATCATTTTGAAATACTACATTCACATTTATTAACTCTTTGAATAAAGCTATGGTTCTCCCACCTGTTCTTTACTTCTTACCTAACGCATAAAATCCGTGAAAGATTTATCCCGGACATGGGGTCCTTCCCCCTAATTAATTTTCCGATTTTATCTGTGAACTTTGTGGTTAACTACAGAAGGCAAATCTGAGGTTATTGATAGTAAAGGATTCTTTCTTATTCCATTGGGAAAAATAAATAAGTTTAGGCAGGGTTTTCATTCAAAAGTAATATTCAGTATAGTATATTCCTTCTCTCCGGCAGGAATCTTAATTTCCACACAATCGCCCACTTCGCGGCCAATGAGAGCCCTGGCGATAGGAGCATTTATAGAAATCTTTTTCTGTTTTACGTCTGCTTCATCTGTTCCTACAATTTTGTAAGTTACTTCCCCCCCCGTATCACTGTCTCCCAGGCAGACTGTCGCACCAAAAACAACCTTCCCCGGTTTCGCTCTACTGGTATCTATTAACTGAGCATTGGCCAGTTTATTTTCTAACTTGCTAATTCTTCCTTCTACTAACATCTGTTCTTCCTTGGCTGCATCATATTCTGCATTCTCACTAAGATCACCATGTGCTGCTGCCTTTGCAAGCTCCTCAATAATCTTAGGACGCTCCACACTCTTGAGGCGTTTGAGTTCCTGTATTAACGACTCATAACCTTCCCTCGTCATTGGTATCTTCTCAGTCACAACATCCCCCATAAAGCATCAAGCCATTCAGAACGTCACACCCAGTAAAGGAACCTTCCACACCTTTCACAATTCCTTAACTCTTTATTCCCAACCTCCCTAATAGTTAATCGTTTGGGAACAGTTACAAAACAACACATGCAGCTATTATTCACAACAGGGGCAACAGCCTTTCCATACCGCTCCATTAGCTTGTGGTATCTGGATAAAATACTGGGGGGGATTGATCGTTCAAGTACCTTCCTGGCATCTTGAAGTTTTTCGTCTCCCTTGATTTCTAATCCCATCTTCTTCTGAACCTTTTTTGCATCCTTACTCTTAACCTCAACAATCATGCAGTCCAAATCCTGGAGCATTACCAATTTCTGAAGAATCTCATTCATTTTTTACTTAACTCCTGAAACAATATTCTTAAATTCTTCAAATGACTTTACTTTCAAAAGCATCTTCTTAATCTTTTTGTCTGTGAGTACTTCAACCAGCTTCCCCAGAAAAACTAAATAGTTAACATCTTGCGGGGGGGCTGCTACCATAAAAAACAATTTTACAGACTTTTTGTCAGTTGACTTAAAATCTATCCCCTTGCTTTTTATGGCAAATAAAACAGTTAAATTTTCCACTGCAATCGAGCGACAATGGGGTATGGCTATCCCTCCTCCTATACCTGTACTCCCCAATTTTTCCCGATTCTTCAGCAAATCATAGATAATAGATGTTTCATAGACCTTTTTTTTTGATTCTAACCAGACAGCCATTTCTTTGAGAACACCGTCTTTGCTTAATGCCTTAAGCTCCGGGATAAAAAGATCTTTATGGAAATAATTTAAAAGGTCACTCTGTTTCATAACTGCAAACTCCTTACAATCTTTTATTTATACCATACTATGACACAAAAATCCACATTTAAAAAGGTTTAGCGCAATTTATTTCTAATCCTTCGTTAAATGAATACATAGTTCACTTACCAATCCATAAATAACATCAAGGGGGAGATGCTGCTCTATAGTTGAATCAAATAGAAAGGTAACCCGGGCAGGGAAATCTTCATCAGCTAACCAGAGAATTACCTGTATGGGAATACGAGGAAAGGCCATCACTTGGAAGGAAACATCACCAAAATCTCCTTTATCTCCTCCACATTTTCTCCCGGCGTTAAGAAATCTTTCACTATTCGCCCCTAATTTGCTCTGAAGTGGAGTGACGGGAAAGCTGTGCGGACCCCTGAAAAACATCTCTCCCCCTTTAAGGCCTTTCGCCGAAACCCAGCAACCGCTTAAGGGAAGGTTTTTTGCCTCAATAAGATAAACCACAATTGCTAATGCAGCTTCTACACGAAAATTAAGCACTTCTCCGAGAGGTGATAAAAACCGCTCTTTCTTTATGTCCACCCACACAGTCTCCCCCAGGAAGTCAACTCCATAATATCCATGGGGTTCAATCAGAGTGCACCGAGATCTCATAAACACATCTTTTGCCTCGAGATTTCTCAATCTATTCCAGTGAACAGTATCAAGTTTATGAAAGGGGTAATCCATCATGACTCATAAAAAGGAACCAGGCAGCAGAAATTAACAGTACAGCATACCTGGTCCTTCATAATAATTTTGGGAGCAGCTTTTAATCTGAATAAAGCATAAACTATCAAATTTCTTTTGTTATCTTCAAAAAATCATCTATCGAAAGGGCAGTCATTGTCCGGGAGCTAATTCTTCCCTTAGAACATATTTTCAAAATTGTTGAAGCTGCCACTTTCTCGTCAGGCATCTCTATGATAGTAATCACATCATACTCTCCAATTAAACCATAGATAGAAATCAGTTTTCCACCTGCATCACTAATAATTTTCTTAACCGCTTCATAGCGATCGGGTGTATTGTTCATGTCTACCATTCCATCCTTCGTGTACTTCCAAAGAGTAACGTACGTTGGCATAACACTCCCTCCTTTTAAAGCTACTCCCAAATTAAAGTATTTAATGCAAAAGCCTGGAACCTTGCTTCATATTGGAGAACTACCACACAATCCTGAGAAAAGCCACTGTTAAATATAAAAAGTGTTTTGTGAATCTTTTTTACCCAAACCAAACCCATTGCTTTTCTAACATCTCCATAAATTACAGTGTTTCATTCTAACGGGGTAAAAAATTACTTAATGATTCTATTATCAATGCCGATAAATATTTATAACGGATTTGCTAAGCACTATAGAAGGCATAAACAGGAAAGTTGAGATGCCAGCTGCAATACCTACAATACAAACGGAAAAGAATACCTTAGAGTTTTTTCATAAACATGTGAGAAATTCTATAAAGAATCAGCATATTAAGATCACTGAGATCTCTGAACACTACCTCGTACATCTCCTCGCAGATTTCACACTCACGCAAAAAGCTTTCAGACTCACAGGAAATGACAACCGTCCTTTAGCCCTTATCTATCACCAGGCGCAATTCGAAACAGCAAACAACAAAATAAATATTTTCAAAGAGCTGGGAGACTTCTCCCTTTTCATTACAGGATTTCTTCCTGATAGCCTGAATCGCAAGGTAATTGATGTGGATTATTATATATCTCTTGGCAGAAGTGCATATGAAAATCTGTCGACTATTTTAGAGCAAACCCACAAATCCGATTTCAACCTTTTATTTCTTGAACTCGCAGAGAAATTTGTTGCTGTCACTGATATTTTAGCAGAAATCAGCAGCGAGAGCTTTACACAATGGAATGATGGAATCCTAAGGCTATACGAAAGGTGGCTAAAAACTCGAAGTAAAAGAGATGAAAGATTACTTTTCAAAAAAGGAATAATACCAAATCAAACCTTAAAGCATAATACTATTCAATAATCCAATCCAAGATACACATCTAATGTTACTCAAAAAAATCCAGCAACAATTCGAGGAAATTTATCAGCTTCCACAAGATCTATCCATAGAAGATTTTCTGATTAATGAGGAAACGTTAGAGAAACTTCAAGGGAAGCAATGTAACCCCCTGACCACTCCTAATCTCAAAGGTTTGATGCTGCTTCTTCCTGAGGAGGATGAACTAAGTCTGGCCATCTATCTTAATGAGCAGGTAATGAATAACCTGCATAAGCATAGTCCATTCTTAGGTTTGAATGAAACAAATATCCATGATTTCTGCATCATGGCAGAAGAGGTCAGCCATTTCCTTTATGCAACTTGGAAGGCACGACACAGCATTCAAATAACCAGACTGGAATTAGAACTACAGGCTGAGGTTGATAAATTTATAATCTGCACATTCTACTGCTCAAACCATGAAACCTGTTTTGACAGGATTATCTTAAAGGAACTTCTTTTTGAAACCTTCAACCTTGAAAAAGGTCTGCCTGTAGAATTGAAAGATAGATATTCCACTGCCAGCAAATTCGCACTTCACTACTGTCATTTCCTGGAAAGCCACTTTATTAAAAAAGACCGTTTCCCTCAAATGATGGAAGAAATCAGGAGGTTTTACCGTCTTGGCCAGACGGATAAAATATCCCATATCAATCGTAAAATCTTTTGCCATTAGTTAATTATCATAACCTGTCAATTCCACGTATGCTGATCCAGTCACTGTCTCACCATCAATCGTCCCCTCTACAGAGCACAAACCTTCCCAGTAATTGGGTGTCATAATATCATAAAGACATTGCCCATCAAAAAGGGGTCTTACCATAAACTCAGCACTAATATCCGGGACCTCAACTATCCAGTCAACAAGATAGCTGCAATTCCCATTTACATCATCATAAATACGAGCAGCCTGGACGTAAGATTCTTCTCCGTATTCTACTGATCCAGTGATAGATCTATACGTCCAATTTGATCTAATTGCATTGTCGGAAATATCTCGGGACTGGAAAAGCATCAGGGCACTACCATCTTCGAGTCTCAAGGAAAACCAGTCCCAGAACAATCCAAACGATGTAAAGTTACCCCACTGGTGATCCATCCATGTCCGACCAGAAGCTACAACGTATTCATCGCCATCAACAGATATATTCCCTTCAGTCATAAGATTTGTGAAAGAATAGTAATAAGAGTTCCTCCCATCTCCCATGACAATGATACCGTCTTCTCCATGTGGTAAAACATCCACAGCAGGGGTAAGGGATAGATCGACCGATATATTTCCTGCTTCAGCTTCGATGATAAAACCTCCTGATTCCGAAAAGGCATAGGAAAAACTATTAATCTCCATATCTGCCTTACCCTCTTCAATACCGGCAACAGGAGGGAGAGTTGCTACTTCGACAAATAAGTGTTCGGAAGTTTCCGGGTCGCTTACGGCTAAATGCCCAAGGTAGGCAAAATCATTAATCCCTGTAACCCAACGTTTGAAGATAGTGTATTCAAAACCTAATCTTTTCCCCTTTATAGTCAGCACCTCTCCTGTAAAGTACCACCACTCACTTTCTACATTGAAGTGGGGACCGTGGTCAAAGGGAAACTCAAGTGGTCTTTCCAACTCACCACAACAACACACAACAAAGAAGAAGACAGTTAAGACGGAAAAATTAATAAGGTTTTTTTGTGCAGCATGAACTCTTCTAGCATACATATATTCCCCCCAATTTATTGTAAATATCCTGCTTTCTCTCTTAGCCCTAGAGTTGTAGGAATTCTAACTTTTACCTGGTGTCATATGCAAGACTTTTTCTTTGCTCGGCATATTGACATATAAACTATTTTATGTTCTTTTAATATAACATTTTTATCAGTGTATTGAAAATAAATTGCAAACCACTCGCAAACCCCAGGAAAGGATTGATCATGACACTTAAAGCTGAATTTGTGCACTTTGTGAAAGATGAGTTGCAAATACCTCTCGTTGGGATTACTCCACCTGATGACTTTTCCCAAGAGGACATCGAAAGAATCTCTTACGTGCTGAAAGTATTCGCTGACTCTACACCACTCGCAGGAGGAAACGATAAGGTATTACAACCTAAAGATTTTCTTCCCGAAGCCCGGTCTGTTATCGTAACAGGAACTCCTGCATATATGGGTAAGATAGCCAGCTTTGAGGATTGCAGACAAGGTTTACTCGGAAGGGCCGAGCCATCCCATGTCAATGTGAACTATTTGCAGGACAGTGCGGAAAAAAGTTACAGGCTTTCAGATTTTTTTACCAGCAGAGGATTTCAATGTTTTTCCACTGTGGGTGGTCAATTCCCTCTTAAACTGATGGCCTCAAAATGCGGTGTGGGGTTTTATGGGAAAAACGCCATTATACAACATCCTGGTTTTGGATCCTGGATATCGCTATCGGCTTTTATTACCGACGCGGAACTTGAGCCTGATGAACCGCTCGCCGGAGATTGTGGTAAGTGTGATCTCTGTCTCAACGTATGCCCTACAGGCGCCATTTTTGCTCCCTATCGCTGTGAGATTAAAAAATGTATAGATTTTAATCTGGGGCACAACAAGAAACAGATCCCAATTGAAATAAGAGAAAAGAGCAGTAATTTGATGGGAGAAGGATGCACTGTCTGCAGAGACATATGTCCTCAAAACCGAAAGTTAAAACCAATCGAGGGATTCGAAACTCCTAAAGAGCTTCTCCACCCTTCTTTATTGAAAATCTTTGAAATGTCCGATGATGAATGGGAGAATGGTTATGCCACGACTCTTATGGGTTTCTTTTTAATGGACAAAAAGTACCTCCAAAGGAATGCTGCCATAGGTCTTGGCAATTTCAAGGATGAAAGGGCTCTTAAAGTTTTAGCACGGCTGCTTGAAAGAGGAGATGATGAGTTAAGAGGATATGCTGCTTGGGCTATTGGTAGTATCGGATGTAGCAAAGCTATAAAGTATTTATATTCTGCACTTGATAAAGAAAATAATGAAGAGATAAAGAAAGAAATTGAATCAGCACTTACAGCCGCCAGGTAATTGAAACTCTATTCACAACATACTCGACTCGTAAGTTTTAAGAACAATAATAACCCGGATATAATCTGACGTAATTAATTTCCAGTTTAGATCAAATCCAAATAATGCATTTAAAACCACAGAGAACGCAGAGGTTAATTTAGCAAAAAGAAAAACATATTGATATTCATTCTTTTATCTCTGTTTTTTTAATTTGAGGAGATATCTCTGGCTAAAAGTTTTTCATTAAAATACACAGAGATTTACTATGAAAAAAGGTATAATATGCTTTACTCCTTGACATGTCACAAATAAGAGCAGTGGCATAGCTGAGCA
>CAZOKO010000053.1:0-17718 GCA_964580455.1 uncultured Thermodesulfobacteriota bacterium
CTCAACCACGTTTTCCATCTCTTCCTGCACCAGTTGTTTAACTGCATTAAGCTCTTTCTCAGGCAGTTCGAATACGAGTTCATCATGCACCTGCATAATCATCTTAGTCCTTAAATCTTCCTTATTTATCCTGTTGGTAATATTGATCATGGCCACTTTGATCAGGTCAGAGGCTGTGCCCTGAATGGGAGCATTAATGGCAGTGCGCTCTGCGAACTGTCTTGCTGCCATGTTTTTACTGTTAATCTCAGGCAAGTAGCGGCGGCGTTTCATCAGGGTAGATACATGTTCTTTTTTCTTTGCTTCTATAAGAACACTGTCAATGTAAGTTTTTACCCCCTGGTATTTTTGAAAATAGTTGTCAATAAAGGCCCCCGCTGCCTTGGGGCTGATGCCCAGCTCTTTTGCCAGCCCATAACTGCTCATTCCATAGATGATGCCGAAGTTGATTACCTTGGCTTCTCTTCTCATCTGATCAGTAACTAAATTGGGTAGCAGCCCAAACATCTCTGCAGCCGTTCGGGTATGGATGTCTTCATTGTGTTTAAAGGATTCAATCAATATCTGGTCCTGAGATAGATGGGCCAGGATGCGCAGCTCAATCTGGGAGTAATCGGCAGAGAGAATGATACAACCTGTCTCTGCGATAAAAGCCTCTCTGATTCTCCTTCCCTCTTGACTGCGGATAGGGATATTCTGCAGATTAGGGTTGCTGCTGCTCAGTCTGCCTGTAGCCGTTACTGTTTGATTATACGAGGTGTGAATACGTCCGGTATCAGGATTTACCAATCCTGGCAGGGCATCCACATACGTAGACTTAAGTTTGTTTATGCTTCTGTATCCCAGAATTTCATCAGGCAGGGGGTGAACCCTGGCAAGCTTGGTTAGCACACCGATGTCAGTTGAATAACCGGTTTTCGTTTTCTTAGCTCCAGGAAGTTTTAATCTCTCGAAGAGGATTTTCCCCAATTGCTGGGGAGAGTTGATGTTAAATTCCTCTCCAGCCATCTGGTAGATTTTTTCCGTAGAGGTATTCAGGATGCCTTCAAATTCCTGGGAAATAGTTTTCAAACGTGCGGTATCGATTTTTACACCGTTCATTTCCATTCTGGCTAAAACCTCAAGCAGTGGCAGTTCCACTTGATAAAAGAGTTCACTAAAACCTTCATGACTGAGATTATGAAGCAAGGGTTTGGTTGCTTTTAATGTCAGATTAGAACATTCGCAGCCATAGGTCATTGCCTGGCTGATCTCTACCTGATCAAAGGTTTGTTCCTTCTTGCCAGTGCCCACTATTTCTTTATAAGTCGTTATCTTCTGGTCAAAGAGCTCCAGTGCAATATCCTCCAGGCTGTGGCTGTGCCTGGAAGGGTTAATCAGATAAGAAGCTATCATGGTATCACAGGCGATACCCTTAAGATTAATACCATACCGTTTAAAAACGATGACCTCATGCTTGCTGTTGTGCCCATATTTTTTTATATGCTCATCTTCCAGTATTGGCTTAATCTGCTCAAACACCCACGCTATATTCAGATACTCCTCATCCTCACCTTTTTTCTCTGCCAATGGCAGATAGAAGGCCTGATCGTCACTACAGGAAAAAGAGATGCCCGCAGGCTTTGCACGTATGGTGTCTTGTGTGGTAGTGATAAGATTAAAAGCGCATTCCCTGGTTTCCCGTAATTGGGAAAGCATTTTTTCAAACCCTTCTTTGCCGGTGATCAACGAGTAACCTTCGTCAGAAGGGGTTTTTCTTGAAGTGAATTCTTTTAGGAATTTGGTAAATTCCAGTTCTTTAAAGATTTCTTTTAGCTTTTCCTCATTGGGGCCGGAAGTTTTGAAGTCTTCAATTTTATATTCAAGTGGCACCTGTGTATCCAGAGTAACCAGTTGCTTGCTTAAAAGTGCCTGGTCTGCAAATTTGATGATATTCTCTTTGACCTTTTTATGAGAAATATTTTCAAGGTTCTTTAGCAGATTGGCAATGTCCCCATATTCCTCAATAAGTTTAACAGCAGTCTTTTTGCCTATACCCGGAACACCGGGAACGTTGTCTGAACTATCCCCGACCAACCCCAGGAAGTCAGTGGCTTTTTCAGGTTCTACACCAAGGCGATCGACAACACCTTTCGGATCAAATCTTTTATCTTTCATGGTGTCAAGCACAGTAATGTTGTTGTTTACCAGTTGCAACAAATCTTTATCCCCTGTGACAATGGTTATCTTCATCCCTTTCTTTTCCTCTGCCCTGGAGATCGTGCCAATCAAATCATCCGCTTCAAAACCTTCTTTTTCCAGAGCCGGTATGTTAAATCCATCCACTACTGATTTAATATGAGGGATTTGGGGGATAAGATTATCGGGCATCTCGGGGCGATTGGCTTTGTATTCCTGATAGACCTCGTGACGGAAAGTGGGGGCAGGTGTGTCGAAGACAATAGCCAGATAATCTGGTTTGTAATCGTTAATGACCTTCAGAAGCATGGTCGTGAAGCCATAAATCGCGTTGGTGGGCAGACCATAGGAATTGGAAAGGTGGGGCAGAGCAAAGAAGGCTCTGTAAATATATGAACTGCCATCGATGAGAAAAAGGGTTTTTTGTTTAGGCATCCACTATTCCTAACATCTCTGAATTCCTCCTATCAGAATAGGTCAATATACAATCTTCCTTTTTGATTCAAATTGGAAGACAAAGTGATGGGTGTATTTGGGTATAACAATATCACCTTCCCAGGTTACGTTGATGTTAACGGATTTGCCATCGAGATTAATCAAGATATCATCATGAGTGATATCTACCGAGAATTCTCTTGCAGCTTTTTTAACGGCTTCAACGACAGCTCTTTCATTAGAGAAGATTTTTCCATGAGGATCTTTGGATACATCACCAGCTATCGCTATGATTTTTCTGTTGAACATGTATTTCGCCAGATAAACCTTCCCGAATTTGAAACCAACATATCCTCCTGCAATAAGTATGATAATAATGATTAGACACCCCACGTTTATCTTACCGCTTAAACTATTTTTTCTCATGACATTTCTCCAAAAAGTTAGAAAATGTAAAAAATTTAGATAAAATATTAAGCGTCTTATCCGTCCTAATTACTATTATAAATAATAGATAAGTTGAGCACTTAAAATAAAAAAGCATTTTTTACCTTAACTGTCAATACTATAATCAAATCCACATTAAATTAGAAGGAATTTCGGCAGATTTTTCTTGACAAATCAAACAGAAATGTGTCATTTTCCTATGCTGTTCTTTTTTTTAATAACCAATTGGCTAGATAATAAATAAGTATCCTTAAAAAATAGGGAGGCGAAGTATGATAAAGAAAAAACTTGAGGCAATAGTGGGAAAAAAATACGTTCTGGATGATGAGGCTACCCTGGATGCCTATTCAAAGGACCTAAGCTTGAATCAGCCGCGAAAGCCTTCGCTAGTTGTGAAACCCAAGAATGCTGAAGAGGTACAAAAGGTTATAAAACTTGCCAACAAGCATCTGATGCCAGTGATACCGGTAAGTTCGGGTATTCACCTTCATGGGGAGACAATTCCTGATCAGGGTGGTATTGTGTTAGATCTAAGGAGGATGGACAAGGTAGTTCAGATTGACAGCCGAAATCGGAAGGTAAAGGTAGAGCCCGGTGTGACCTGGGGTAAACTGCAGGAGGCACTGAAAAAGCATGATCAGATGGCTTTAAACCCTCTCTTTCCCCATCCTGAGATGTCTGTATTAACCTCCAGTTTGGAGAGAAATCCCATGCTGATACCCAAGTATGAGTATGCGGAGCCGGTGCTTACCATGGAGATAGTACTTCCACAGGGGGATTTATTCAGGACTGGAACAGCTGCAGCAGCAAATACCGAGGAGGCATATCCTGAAGGACCGGGTATTGACTTTTTCAGGCTTTTTCAGGGTGCTCAGGGAACTCTGGGTGTTGTAACCTGGCTTAATATTAAAACGGAATACAGCCCCAAGCATCAGAAAGTATTATTTATCCCCTTCAAGAAGATTGAGGATGCGGTAGATCCCATTTATCAAATGCAGAGGAAACATATTGGTAATGAATGTTTTTTATTAAATAATTTTAATCTTGCCCTGCTTCTGGCAGAAGATTGGCCGAAGGATTTTGAGGAACTTATGGAAAAGCTGCCTCCCTACACCTTGACGGTGGTGCTTGCGGGAGCACCAAGGAGACCGCTGGAGAGGATTGCCTATGAGGAAGAGGCACTACAAGAAATTGCCTCACAACTAATCTTTCAACCTTCTCCCACGGTAGCAGGTGTTGCAGGATTGCAGGATATCATGTTGGAGAAGTTGAGAAATCCCCAGGAAGAGGGAAGTTACTGGAAGAATAGATATAAGGGCTCATCTCAGGATATCTTTTTCATAACCACCATGGACAGGGCAAAAGAGTTTCATCAGAAGGTCATGGAAGTATGTGGTGAGTTCAACTATCCAACTAAAGAGATGGGTATTTACCTGCAGCCACTTGAGCGGGGGAGGGCGTGTCACCTGGAGTTCAGTTTTCCCTGCGATCTGAGTTCTGAAAAGGAGAAGATACGGGAGCTTTATGTAAAATTAAGTGAAGAGCTGATCACGATGGGCGCATTTTTCTCAAGGCCCTATGGTCCCTGGGCAGACATGGTGTACCAGAGAGCTGCTACTTACACCAGCACATTGAAAGAATTGAAGAAAGTATTTGACCCTAATAATACAATGAATCCTGGTAAACTCTGTTACTAAAGGAGGAAAATAGAGATGGCAAAAGAAAAAAAGATGGTGCTACCAAAAGATCCCCGATATTTAAAGTATCCTATTGATGAGCCTTTCGATCCCCGCTGGACCGCATGGAACTGTTCTCGCTGTTCGTGCTGTAAGTGGATTGATTCATGGAGGGTGAAGAGCTGGAAATATGCCAGGATTTGTCCTCAGCATAAGCGATATATGTTTGATGCCTTTTCAGCCCAGGGGAAATGTGATTTGGCATTGGCCATAATAGATGGAAAGATGAAGTGGGGAGATGATCCCAGGATAAAAGATATTCTCTTTCGCTGTACCATGTGTGGTGGATGTGATGCCATGGACAAAGGGATCAGGGATGCAGAGGTGCTCAAGATGATGAAGTGGATGCGGGAAGAATATGTGAAGGAGATGGGTATTTTGCCTGAGCATCAGCCGCTGGTGGACAGTGTGAAGAACTATGATAATGTGTGGATGCAGCCGCGAAACAGGAGGAACTCCTGGGCAAAGGGGATGGAGATTAAGGATCTGAATAAGGAGAAGGCAGAGGTATTGCTTTTTGTGGGGTGTACCTATGGGCTTTCAGAGGAGCTTAAGGATACGATTAAGAACACAGCGACTATTTTGAAGAAGGGAAAAGTTGATTTTGGGATATTGGGTAGCAAGGAATTGTGTTGTGGAAGCCCGGTGGAGAAGATTGGAGTGGTATCTGAGTTTGAGAGAGTGGCCAGGGCAAATGTTGAGTGGTTTAATAAACTCGGGGTAAAAACGGTTGTGACTCCATGTGCCGGGTGTTATGCCACCATAAGAGAAGAGTATAATCGATTTGAGGTAAAGAAAAACTTTGAGGTATTACATATCACGGAGTTATACGAACAATTGATTGAAAAGGGGAAGCTCAAGTTTAAAAATGAGGTTCCGCTTAAGGTGACCTGGCATGATCCCTGTCATCAGGGCAGGTTGTCGCGTCCTTATGTGCCGGGGAAGGAGATTGACGGGGTATATGAACAGCCGCGAAACATCCTCAAGGCGATTCCGGGGGTAGAGCTCTACGAGATGGAGAGAATCAAGGAGTACGCATGGTGTTGTGGAGGAGGAGGAGGAGTATTTACCGCATTTAAAGATTTTGCTCAGTGGACGGCGCTGGAACGATTGGAAGAGGCAAAAGACACAGGGGCGCAGGCAATCTCTACCAGTTGTCCCTGGTGTGAATCCAATTTAGGTAATGCCATCAAAGGGATGGAGGAAAAGATTGGAATATACAGCTTGACCGATATCATGGCTAAAGCCTTAAAATAGAGGGGTTGTTACTGGTGGATAAGGAGAGACATAGAATTATTCTTGAGGCTTTGCAATCAGCCATAGGGGAAGAAAATGTTGAGGATAGTCATGCCATTATGATGGCCTATCACCGTGATTGGTTACCTCCCGGAGTTTTAAATCCCCAATTACCGGAATTTGTAGTTCTCCCTGACAGTACTGAGCAAACCCAGAAAGTAATCAGCATCTGCAATCGTTACAAGATTCCATTTATTCCTTTGGGTTCCAACCAGTGGTCTGTCACGACTGCCCCCAATCGTCCAGGAACACTCTTGATTGATTCTAAGAGGATGGGCCGCATCCTGGAGATCGATGAGAAGAATATGTATGCGGTTATCGAACCCTATGTTACGATGGCACAAATCCATGCAGAAGCTAACAAAAAAGGTCTCTATCTGGGTTCTCCGGAGGCCAGTTCTCAATCCTCTGCACTGGCAGGTCATGTTTTTCAGGGTATGTGGGGAGTGGGACACCGTTTGGGAGTGGGACACAGGAATATCCTTGCAATGGAATGGGTTCTTCCCGATGGAGAAATTTTAAGAACCGGTTCCTGGTCAAACAATTCAGAGGAACGTTTCTTTGGGGAGGGACCTGGAAGTGATTTGAGGGGAATACTGAGAGGACTTGCCGGAGCCCAGGGAGGAATGGGGATGGTTACCAAGATGGCAATTAAGTTGCATCCTTATCCAGGCCCCAGGGAATTTCCCTGTGAGGGGATAGTTCCTAATTGCACCTCCACCTTACCCCCTGAATATTTCCAGTGGTACATAATTAAATATCCTACTTTAGAAAAGGCAGTCGATGCCATGTATGAAATTTCCAAGGCAGAGATTGCTGGAGTCCTGCAGAAATGGCCAACTGTCTATTACAATTGGTGGTGGGCAAACTCCAATCAGGAATACTGGAAGACCTGGGAAGAGGGGATCTGGCAGAAATACTGTAAATATGCAGTGGCTGTCTGCCTCTGGGGGTTTACTTCAGAAAAGCAGTTGGAATATGAGAAAGGAGTCTTAGAAGATATTATAAAAGAGACGAAAGGAAAACCCATCCCTCAGGAGGTATTTGATAAATGGGTTCCGCGAACTGCCAATAACTGGATTCGTGATACAAACGGTTCTCGAATGATGCGTCCTTCAGGAACCTTCCTTGCCTTAAGGCTGCCTTTTGATGCCTTTAATAGTTCGATTAGTGTGTGTAGAGATGGAGAGAGGTGGGTTGAGAAATTTACCCCTCCCATATTGGATAGTGATGCTCCTGATTGGATTTCAAGCTACGATTTTGGGCATTTTGGAGCAGCCGAAACGGACTTCCCCGTCGAGAAAAATGTCGAAGACCTCGGTGACCTCATGCAGAAATTGATGGGTATGATGAAGGAAGATCTTTCGCATAAAATTGAGGGGGGGATGGGTTCTTTCCTGGGTGGGCCCTATCATGCGATGGCCGGTGAAGTCTTTTATAATTATGGGAAATTGTTGAAAGGGATAAAAAAGGCTATGGATCCGAATGTAGTTGCTAATCCTCCTCATAATTATCCTATTGAAGAGGAAGACTAATAATTGAAATAAAGCCTATTGACTTAGCTGACCCAATTTCTATATCAACTCATCTCTTGTAAGAGTGTTTGTTAAAGCACATACAAACAATAAGCGATGAAACACTTCCCTTCCCCAAAACCTCCGATTGAAACGATAACATACTTCTGAAAGATAGCTAAACAATTAGGTCAGCTAAGTCAATAGGCTAATTGAAATATATTAAGCAAACTAAATAAATGGAAGGGAGTTGAACTGATGGAACTTAAAATAGATACTTTAAATTGCACCGGCTGTAGGGTATGTGAATTTGCCTGTAATTATCATTATGATGGTACAATCTCTCCTATTGGATCAAGCATCATGTTTTATCGGGAAGAGAAGAAGAATTATTATGGGGCAATGGTGAAACGGGAGAAGAGTCTTCTTCTTGCTCGACCTGAAGGTGTCGAAGTGATTAAACCAGGGCAACAGATTGAAGGGGCATCTGCCAGCAGCAAACCTATTCTTCTCAGGATAGCCTGTGATTTGTGTGAAAGTGAGGATACCCCTTTTTGTGTGAAAAGTTGTCCTCAGGATGTTTTGAGTGTTGAGTAACCCCACAGATAGAAAGTTGGGAGTGGTATACATTGCTCGAATTTATTTTTCAAGATGTTATAAAATGAGGCTTTTTTCTATCGGGTTAAAGGAGGAAATATGGATTATGTAAATAACTATAATGGGACTATATTAATTGTTGATTTGGAAACTGGTGAAATGACCAATGAAGATCTTGAGTTAGACTTAATGGAGAAATGCCTGGGGGGAGCGGCCTTAAATATCGATCTATATCAGAAATATGCAGATAGAGACCCGGTAATATTAGGAACTGGTCTTTTCACAGCTACTTTTTTTCCTGCTTCCTGCCTGGGGATTGCAACTTTCAAGAGCCCCTTACATCAGGGAATAAGCCATGTGCCCTTGACCTGGCAGACTGGCGTTGAATTGAAGCTTACTGGTTTTGATTTTATTGTCATCCTGGGCAAATCTGAAAAGCCAGTAAGAATTTGGCTCCATGATGGGCTGGCAGACATTGAGGATTCGTCTGATGTGTGGGGTAAGGATACCTGGGAAACAGTAGATGCCTTAAGACAAACGTATGGTGATGATTTGGTTCAGGTGCTGTCTATAGGTAAGGCTGGTGAGAACAAGTTGCCCATAGCTCAGGTTTCAGAAAGCTACTGGGGAAGTAAAGACAAGGCTGCTTTAGGAGCAGTATTCGGTGAAAAGAATATTAAGGCAGTTGCCCTGAGAGGATTGGGGTTGTTAGAAGTAGCAGATGGTTTTTTTGATCAGTGTACTGAACTTATGAAAGAGATTACTAATGGAACCATCAAAGGGAAGACGGGGCTTAAAGAAACCATCTCTTCTCTTCCTTGTGATGGTAAAGTTGCCCAGATATTGGATTCTATTACTCATAGAAACGATGCTTGTTATAATTGTCCTTATGCCTGTAAGACATTTGTTAAATATAGAGAAGCTGCTAATATTATGGCTACAACCGACGTGGAAGATCCTGGCTGTTTGCTTACTGACCTTTCCGGTTTTATTAGCTTTAGTTTCCTGGGTAAAGATGCTGCCCAGGCAATAGAAAAGTGTTTCAGACTGGGTCTTGAGCCTACTGCGGCTGCGAAGTTAGTAGAAGCTGCGGGAAGTAAGGATTTACAGTCCACAACAGAGAAGTTGGACCAGTTAGCCCAGTCGGGAGGTAGTCTCAAAGAATCAGATATTCCTCATTTCTATCAGGTTTCACCCTGGCCTATTTCTGCCTCGTTGGAGACGAGTCTGGTTCAAGCTTTTGGGATAGTGAGTAATGCAGTTCCTCCCATGCCAATAGTTGCCTCCTACCAGGACTTTGGGTTCAAAGATGCTGCTGTTGACAGGGCTGAATGGTGGATACGAAAACAGTCTCTCTCATATATTTTAGGAATATGTCCCATCTTTTCATTGACCTCGCCTGAGATGAGTGAAGAGAAGATTGTGGAATTGATTAAATCTTCAGCTGATTGGGATGATTTTGATATGAAGAAATTACAGGAAGTAGTTGGTCAGTTAGTAAATCAATCCTTAAAGCTTAGTGAAAAAGCGGGTGAAGTTCATTCTTCTTTGAAAGTCGATGGTTTTGATGATGCGATGAATGATCTTTTAGCTCGATTTTCTTAGGGAACTAGTGTCTCGTCTGCCCGAGGGAAAATAAATTTAGTATCCTAAAACGAATTGCTCCTCAAATAAGGTTTTCCTTTGAGTGAGAGGGAGGTAAATATGGCAAGAGCATTGGAAGGAATTAAAGTCCTGGATTTATCAAGGGCACTGGCAGGTCCCTATTGTACTATGATGCTGGCGGATATGGGGGCAGAGGTAATTAAGCTAGAAATGCCTGGAAGAGGTGATGACTCCAGATCGTGGGGTCCCCCCTTTGTGGAGGGAGAGAGTGCTTATTTCATGAGCATTAATAGAAATAAAAAAAGTATTACGTTAAATATGAAAAGTGATAAATCTACCGAGATTGTCCACAAACTGATTAAGCAATCTGATGTCCTGGTGGAGAATTTCCGGCCCGGGGCAATGGAACGGTTAGGCCTGGGATATGAGCAAGTGAAGGCAATGAATCCACGGATCATCTATTGCAGTATCTCAGGATTTGGGCAGGACGGGCCATATCGAATGCTGCCTGGATTTGACCAGGTGTTACAGGGAATGGGGGGATTGATGAGTATTACAGGTGAAGCTGGTGGTCCTCCTATCAAGGTGGGAGTAGCAATTGCTGATATCTCTGGCGGTATGTTTGCCGCTAATGGAGTATTAGTTGCTCTATACAACAGGGAAAAAACGGGAAAAGGCCAAATGGTTGATGTTTCTTTATTGGATAGCCAGGTTGCCTGGCTTACCTACCGGGCAGGTGCTTACTTTGCCTCGGGTGAGATACCACAACCTATGGGTTCTGGTCATCCTGTCATCGTTCCTTACCAGGCATTTAAGGCTAAAGATGTCTTTGTTAATATTGCAGTTGGTAATGATCAATTGTGGGAGAGATTCTGCAAGGCTGTCGGTTTGGAAAAGGTAATGAACGACCCCAAATTTGCTACCAATGCTAAAAGGGTAGAGAACCGGGAGGAGATTGTAAAAATTATCGGTGATCTTATTGTTACCAAAAACGGAGAGGAATGGCTTAAAATCCTTACGGATGCCGGTATTCCCTGTGGCCCTATCTATACGGTAGACAAGATTTTTGCTGATCCTCAGGTGCTGCATCGAGAAATGATGAAAGAATTAGACCATCCTAAGGCAGGCAAGATTAAAGTAACAGGTATCCCGGTAAAATTGTCTGAAACGCCAGGAGAGGTCAAAACAACTCCACCTGTTCTGGGTCAGCATACACAGGAGATCCTCTCTGAGCTAGGATATAGCGAGCAGGATATGGAAAAACTGAAAGAGGAGAAAGTTATATAACATTCTCCTTTATGACTACGATAAATGGGGGGGGAGCAATCCTGATTATTGCCCCCTCTTTTTTATTGCAAATCCCGGGTTTGCGGTAGCTACCTATTGAAAAGAACCGGGTTTAATAACAGTTGAACGGTACAAAAAAATACATGAGTAATTAAAAAAACTTTTGACAAAGAAATTTATCCATGGTAAAAAATCATATATGAAGGTAAGAGGTAATTTTAATCCTATTAACTTATTAAAGGAGGGAGCTTATGACTAAAGCAGATCTAGTTGCAAGAATGGCAAAGGATGCAAAGATAAGCAAGGCAGCAGCCGGTAAGGCTCTGAACAGCGCAATTGATGGAATTTCTAAAGCTTTAAAGAAAGGTGATAGTGTCACTTTAGTAGGGTTTGGTACTTTTTCTGTTTCAAAGAGGAAGGCAAGAACAGGCAGAAATCCTCAAACGGGAAGGCCTATAAAAATCGCAGCCAGAAAGGTTGCTAAATTTAAAGCAGGTGCTTACTTGAAAAAAGCAGTTAAGTAAACATTTCGCCTCACAAAATTTCCGTGAATGTTAGTAATTTCCTTATTTATTGGAAGGAACTATAGTTCCTTTAGGAAAGGGAATTTCTGATCATAAAGGTTTATTAACCCTGATATAAATAACTATCAGGGTTTTTTAATCCAAACCTTCTGCAGTGAAATTTCTTTTAGCTTTTTCCAGTCCCACCTTTGTTGGGTTTACTCTAAAATAAGTTTTATGATGTGAGGGGTTTCTCCTTCATTAATTGCTATGAGGGTACTCAGGTCTAACAGTTCTTGATCTGTAATTTTATCTTTAAGGTATTTGTCTATATGCTCTTTTAGAGTTACCAGTGAAACCTGTTCACATAATGTAATATCGTATTTCCTTTTTAGTGACTTTTTTACTTCCCACTGTGTGTTTATAATTATCCCAGCTATGTTAACATCGTTAAGCATCGCTCTTTCTACTGCTGCGATTTTTAATAATGGTTTTAAATAGTGATTGTAGATGATTGAAAGTCGTTGCTTATAGTTTTTCTTTGTATCAATAAATAGTTTAGAGCTTTTAGTATTTAAAGAGAGGCAGGTTTTATAATGTTTGTTGATCCGTAGTTTACGGAAGCAAATTCCTGAAACATAATAAAACTCCAACTGGTCGGGTTTGTATCGGGACCTCACATTGTTATAGATATTTTTGAGATTATTCTGATACTTGATAATGAGGTTTCTATCTTCTATTGACTCATAGATATTAACCGGAGATATAACTGATTCCATGCTTAAGGAGAAACGTTTGCTTTTGGTTTGGCAGGCAATACTCAACGTCAGTATCAGAACAATGAAAGTGAAGCGAGAAACAGGAATTTTTTTACATTTTATATGAGGCATGCAATGGGTAGTCGGTTAATTAGATTACTTAATAATTCCTTGATTTGGTGGCTACAGGATGTGTTCAAGGCAATTGGAATGATCCTGGATACTTGTTACTGGATGCTGGATAAAACGCAACTGCTTATATATCCAGAATCTTGCTGGCATGAAGGGTATCAGATTTAATTATTTGTTATGTATAGTTCGTAGCTTTTTTGCAGGAATAACTTTTTTATCGAAGTGCCGGGCAGATTTATTCAGCATTTACCTGTGCATCTTCCTCCACTTCTTCTTGAGATTCCTCCTTCTTAGATCTCAAAGGTATTTGTGCCATTAGAAGGTCGATATCAACAAGTTCGCATTTCTCACTACAGTCAGGGAGGTGTTTCAGTATTCCCTCTTCATGCTGTTTGCGTTCATCTTCTGGCAATTTATCCAATATTCTTTTATCAATTATTTCCATGTTGATTCCTCTGTTAGTTAGTTTTGACATATTTCCCTGATTTAAATCTATGGATTAAATTTTGGAAAATTTATCTGAAGCAGTTTAAGGGAATGAGTTTATAGCAACCAACTTTATTGAATCGGTTGAAAACGGGATATCAGGACATAGTTTATTAAGAATGCTTACAATATTTCGACTTATATCATCAATCTTCCTGGATTCAATCCCCTGCACCAAAATCTTGCCAATGTATTTATCTGAGTCTAAAGTGACAATTTGAAGAAGGTCAGGATTATTATCCTTGAAGTAAAACATATTATTGGGATTGCAGTTATCCAATCCTTCCTGGAGTCTCGCGGTTATTTTAAAACCAAGAAATGGTTGCACTTGATAAACATCTCCTCTTTAGCTTTTCTTTTGATGAAATAGTTTAGCTTTATACTTTATATGAT
Source organism: uncultured Thermodesulfobacteriota bacterium (assembly GCA_964580455.1). Lineage (GTDB taxonomy): Bacteria > Desulfobacterota > WTBG01 > WTBG01 > WTBG01 > CAZOKO01. The sequence continues at coordinate 13,368 of CAZOKO010000053.1, forward strand.
TAACAGATTTTAATAAAAAGTAAAGCGTTTTTTGAAAAAGAGATTGCATAATCAATTTAAGGGGAGGAATATAATTCTTGCCTATCTTCCATTGAGGTGTTACAATATTAGCACTTTTGCGTTTTAAGATTTCTTGAAGCTGTGATTATTTAAGGGGTGAGATGTTTTCAAAAAAGATTATATGGATTGTGCTTTTTTCTATAGTGTTTTGGACTGGAGGTTGTGGTAAAGAAAGAGGCGAAAATGCTGAAAAGTCAAGCGATGAAAATCCATTGGGAGAGTACGCTTCAACTCTTTTGAGTTCATTGGATAAGGCAAAAAAGGCTCAGTTAAAAGCAAGTCTTCCAACCATTAGATTGAGAGTTGATCAGTTTAAACAGGAAAGAGGGAGATACCCGGATAGTCTGGAGGAGCTTAATATGTCTGAGCTTCCCATTCAATTACTGCAATATGATCCGGAAACGGGTGAGGTTGGTTTGGGGCAATAGGAGATATTTTAATTTAAAGGAAGTCCCATATCATTGAATTGTTTGGTGCCCCAAGGATGGGATGTTAAAAACGAGACGATACTGGATACTTAATGCTGGATACTGGATAAAATACAAAATGAAAAGCACTACGAGCCTTGTCAGGAGATTGCTTTGTCGGCCTTTGACCTCCTCGCAATGACAGATTGTCTATACGTTACGTCAACTGGCGAATGAAGTTAGATATCATCATTTTATTGGAGGGTTTTTTTTAATGACGCGGGTAATTGACCAACGAAAAGAGATGGAAATGATCCAGATTGAGGAGTTAGCTTATTCTAACATGATTCAACATGAGGCTTTAATAAGAATGTTAATCAGCAAGGGGATCGTTACAAAGCAGGAGTATTTTAATGAAGTAGGGATTGTAACTAAGGAAATGAAAAGCAAAAAAGAGAAGGGTGATTAAAGAATCGTTCTCTATTTATAATTAATAGTAACTCTATTATAGCAAAAACAATTAGAAAGCAAATCACTTCAAATCCATGCCCTCCACAAAAGCGACCGTGGCTTATGAATGTTTATTATCTTTGTCACTGGTTGTCCCTTATTTAGTTTAAGCTGCTTACTCTGTTAGAATGCTGGTTTCTAATGGGGTTCATTCCTTTTTCATCACTTCGTTCGTTTTTTACTTGAATTTGTTTAATCTGTGCAAGCTTTTATTAGTAATCGTATCACTGATGGTAGGGCATAAAAAATGGATTCTCTGACTCACATGGCACTGGGAGGCGTAATAGCAGAAGCAGGTTTCAGAGAGAAACTTGGCGGCAAGGCTGTGATCCTGGGTTGTCTGGGAGGTATGCTTCCTGATTCTGATTTTATGACAGGATTGGTTTTGGCAGATCCCTGGATACAACTTGTTGTACATAGGGGCATAACCCACTCTCTTTTTTTTGCATCTGTGGTTAGCTTGTTTTTAGGATGGGTCTTCTGGCGATGGAGTAAACGTCGTGCTTCATGCTGTTGGTGGTATCTGCTTGCTTTCCTTGTGCTATTTACCCACCCACTGCTTGACTGCTGTACCAGTTATGGCACACAGATTTTTGCCCCTTTTTCAAAAGTGCGGATATCCTGGAATTGTGTTTCTATTATTGATGTCTTTTATAGTCTCCCTCTTTTTTTAACACTCATTATGTGTTCTTTATTAAAAAGATTAAAACCAGAAAAAAACACTTCATGGTTAGGAATTATAACTTTGCTTCTGACAACGGCCTATCTCATCTATGGTAGTTGGAATCATTCCGTAGCCCTTGAGCGTGCTTTTGCAGATGCAAAAAATAAAAATGTTACCGTCCTTCATGTTGAGGTTTATCCCCAGTTAGCGAATGTCTGGGTTTGGAGAACTGTTGTTAAGACGTATGGTGGTTATTTGCTGGGGCGAACCAATACGTTAGTCGGGGAAATAGTAGAGTCAAAATTTTTGCCAGATGATGAAGATCCCTGGATTAACAGAGCGTTAAACCATGAAAAAATAAAGATTTACAGATGGTTTGCTAATGACTTGTTGAAGAAGAATGTAATACGGTACCCTCAGGGTGGGGGAGCTGTTGAATTTATTGATATGCGCTATGGTAATCCTGTTGAGATTGATCAATCTCTCTGGGGGACGAGGGTTTTTGTAAATCCAGATGGGAGTATAGGAAAAGTTGAACGTTTTTACAATAGATCTTTTTCTGTAGGAGAACTCTTTGTAAAAATCATTAAAGGGATTGTAACTCCTTAACCAGGTAGTGCGTTTAATAAAGATACTGTTATATTATATAGTAGGTATTAAAAACCCCCACCTCGTTTCTCTCTTAAAAGAGAAGTGGGGTGGGGGTAAAAATGAAAATGCGTCATCGCAATTGAAAGTTAGAGTTCTTTAAGCATTAGTCACCTGTGTCAAGCCAGAGAATACAGGTGCCGACTGGAAGAAAATCAAATGTTATGGGATCTAATTGTAACTCTTCTTCTTCAAATGTTTGGGTTATAGACAGGTTTACGGTTGAAAATGGTGAGAAGAAACTCCAGTTATCCCAGCCAAAACTTGCCGCTACTGATATTTTCCCCTGGAGTTCTTCTGGTATTGGTATCTCAAAAAAGGGAATTTCAACAGCAAAAATGTTTGCAGGAAGGGTAAGAGAATAGTCAAACTCACCGGAAATAGTGGGGCTTGTAGGAGTTGCAGTGCCTGAGAGTTCACCCTCAAGTGAAAGACCTACCTCAAATGGCCCATCTCCAATAAATTCTCCAAGATCTATTTCAGGAGGTGTGAAGGATGTTAAAAGTTCAATAAGTTCTTCACGTTCAATGCTGATGGTTAGGTCAACAGTACTTTTGATATCAGCAACAACAGAATTATAAGCTACCGAGAGGTAGCCATAGATGTCTGATTGATTTGCTCCCAATGGAGGAAAACCGTTAGATAATGTGAGGTAATTTACTCCAAAAGAGCCGTAGGGAACGGGAATTTCCATAGGCTCCTTTGAGTCAGAATTTATCTTCAGTGTGTTATAATTGTCATCATACTCACTGATAGTTAGTTGAGCAATACCAAAGAAGTCGGTTTCTCCTGATTCTGTTACGTTAAGGTTAATGATTGGGATGGGGATGAGAATGGAGGCAATTATGGTGATGTTTCCTGGACCCGAGTTGCCACTAAGCCAGATTAAGGCATTAACGTTGACAGGGGTAATGAGTAGTAAGATTCCAATTAGAGTTAGTAATATTTTGTTGTGTTTTTGTTTCATATTAGATTCCTCCTCTTTTAATTGTGGAGTTAACATTTAATGTGTTTTTTATCGGAAATATATTTAAAAACTTTAGGACTAATTAAGGGGGGAAATATCTAAAAAGTGTCGTTAAATCTACTGGGTAAGAAGCTTTTGAATAAGCTCTTTTGAGGGACGGGTAAAAGGGGGTGGTATGAGGATTTGCAAATAATTACTAAGGATTAGCCTTGGATGAGGTATTACCCCATGAGACTAAGGGGATATTTCTAAATCTGGTGCCTCATCGAGCTTTTCTTTTTCCTCTTTTTCGTAGTATTCTTCATAGGAAATAGTGAAGTAAATTGGGGTGATAAGACAGGATTCATATTTAGGTATAGGGAAAGTGAAAAGATCGTAAGTGCCTGCTCCTAATCGCCAGAATGCATACACCATCCCCATGAAAACACCTTCTATAGCTGCTGAAGCTGTTTCAATGCCGTATTTTGAATTTTCTTTAGCATGGTCGGATAAGATATACATCTGATTAGGAAGTTCAAGAGGTGAGCTTATAATATTAACCATACCCCTCCCGAATTTCATGAAAGGTTTGGAGATAAATGGCTTACCTGTCTCTTCAGCATGGCAGATGAAAGGAGTAAGCATAAGGATAGTCATTGCTTTGATCATTATAAACTTTTTCACAATCTTATCTCCATTTCTGTACAAATACTTATAAGACTTTGCTCAATACAGATGTAGTTTTTTATATCAGTATAATCTTTAATAAACAAGTAAAATGTTTAGGTGAATGGGGCAGAAAGATTTTCGGTAACTATTTACCACAGAGATCGCTCCAGATAATAGCTTCGCATTTAACGGGGCAGGCAGAGTATGCTGAGAATAATACATTTAAGCAAAAGCATTGAATTCTTTTTTGCCAGTAAGATTGGAAATTTTCACCCAGCGAAATAAATTTATCACCTCTGCGGTGAATATATATATAGGTGGAACAGTTAAGATTTTTGTTGCAAAAAGGTGAAGGGTTGTGATTTGATATTAGAATGAGTTGTGTATATTAATTTATAAATAAATAAAGATAAACGCATGTCAAGTTGCGAATCCCGCGTTAAAAAG
>CAZOKO010000054.1:0-17711 GCA_964580455.1 uncultured Thermodesulfobacteriota bacterium
CACTATTTCAACCATGCATAGAATAACCACTTGCCTCAACTTATTGAGAACTTACCTTTTTACTATTTACAAAGGAGGATTTCTGTGTATTAATGTAGAGTACACAAAGAATATTATTTGGGATATTCAAATGAGACCACTATAAGACATAGCCCCGCTTTTTCTTGGATATAAATCTGAGGAGGTGGGGTTGTCTGTTTGAGAAAAGAGGAACCCATGAAAATAAAAACATTTATAGCCTCTATCTTACTGCTGGGTATAGCGTTAATTAATTTCTCAGAAGCATTAGTGATAAATGAGCATTTAATGACCAAGGAAAATCCATCGGAAAACTGTATCCCACCCACATCAACTAACAGTTTTAGCATTGATGATGAACGTGCTTATTCATGGCTTTTATTCAGTGGTTTTATGTCAGGAGATAGGATTGATTGGAAATTTTATGCTCCAAATAACATCTTATATGATACGTATGCGGCTGTTCCTCCTCCTTTTCAACCACCCCAAGGGTGTACGTGGGGGTGGATGCAAATTTCTCCGTTTGATGTTCCTGCAGGGAATTGGCACATTGATGTCTATGTTAATAATGGTTATGAATTTACAGAAAACTTTACCATCACTCCAGAAAGTCCATGTCCTGCAAAAGAAATTTATGGCGAGTATGCAATAGAAACTGAGCTTCTAAGATATTTCCGTGATAACATATTAAGCCAAACCCCAGCAGGGCAGGAAATTATAAACCTGTACTACGAATGGAGTCCCGTGATAGTTAGGGCGATGGAAGCGGATGAAGCATTCAAAGAAGAAGTGAAGGAAATGATTGATGGTTTTTTGGGGCTGATTGGGGAAGAAGAGTAATAGATTTTCTGATTTGACAGACATTTTAAAAGGCAGGGTTTAGGCTCTGCCTTTTGCTCTATATTGTGTGTCAACAATTGAGCTCAATTATTAACACTACTACCTTACCACGGTCAAGGAACTCCTGGGTCATAAGACAATAAACATGACCATGCGGTATGCACACTTAGCACCTTCTCACAAAGTTAAGGCAGTCGATATGCTGGACTCCACCATTAATGGCAAATCTACTTCACAATTACTTCACAATTTTAAGAATCAAAGCACAAAAAAGCACCCACACAAATGTGTAAGTGCTTGATTTCTCTGGTGGAGCTGAGGGGGCTCGAACCCCTGACCTTTTGACTGCCAGTCAAATGCTCTCCCAGCTGAGCTACAGCCCCATCCAAACGACCACCAGTTTCTATATCTTATTAAAGACAGAAAACTTTACAAGCAACCGACATATTCCATCCATATGGAATAATGGAGTAATGGAGTAATGGAATATTGAAGTACTGAAAAATATTGCAAGCACAGTGAACTGCTAAAAATGATTATCATTCAATTTTTTGATTTTGTCAACTTCTTTCCCAGCATCAATTTTTGTTTTTAAAATAACTTTTTTTGTGGTAGTCTTATTAAGATTAAAAACTCTTTTAATAAGGTGGTGAAATCCATGCAGAGAATATATTTTTTTATTGTCATAGCAGCGATTGTTTTTGCAGTATCTTACATTGAGCCCATAAAAAACTTTCTTAATCCTTCAGGTAAGATGCAAGAGACAAAAACTTTCGAGAAAGAATCTCTGGGCAGTGATGATTCCGACGAGCAGTTGGGGATTAAGCTTTACAGTGTGGCAACTAAATTGTCGGACTTACAGGGGAAAGCACAGCTTCTAAAAATGGCTAAAGAGAATAGAGAATGGCTTGAAAGTGAGGATTATACCCGTCTGGATGATTTGATCAAGGCCACGGAAGATGACTTAAGGAGAACCGAAGCGGAGTATCAAAAGACAAAGGAAGAATATGCCAAGAGAACAGTCCAGAAGATGCTTAAGGAATTCTCTGCGAAAAATTAGCTTAACCCATTCATAATATTAAGCGGGATTATCTTTCTGTCTATCTTCCTGTCTATCTTCCCGTCTATCTTCCTCAACAATTTCCAGGGTGGGCTTTTTCCCTAACTTTGCTGCTGCTGCCCTTAAAATTGTTCTAATCGCTTCAGCGTTCCTACCCCTTTTCCCGATGATTAATCCAAAGTCTTCCTTGGCAACCCGCAATTTGATAATAGAGGTTTTTTCTCCTTCAACTTCCGTAACCATGACTTCTTCAGGCTTGTCTACAATCGCTCTAGCCAGATATTTCACCAATTCTTTCATCTCATCTCCTCAAACAGTTCTAGATTAAGACTTAAATCACCTTACCCCTTGCATAAAACCTGAATAGCAGAACTCATACGGGATATCCAGTTAAATTAATACATCAACTGCTTTCCCTAAATCAGGGTCTTTTTCCCCTTTCCCCTTTTTCCTCTTTTGGGGTCGCTTGGTCATCTTTTCCCTTCTTCTCCTTTTTTCAGGAGATTCAATCTGTACCCTTAAAGGAGAAAAGGGGGGGATAACTTTACTGGTGGAATCAGGAGCATCAGGCATAACTAACCCTCCGTATTTTGTTTTCTAAAGTGATATTAGATAGACACTTCTTTAAAAAACTGAAAAAGATTCCACAACGGATATATTATTTTTAAATGCTACAATTTTTAACCTTCCATGTCAATAAAAAAGAGTGGTAACAAGAGGAATAGGTGGAAGAAAGGTGAGGTTTTAGATAACTTCAAATGGGTGGTGACCGTCGTCTCGAGGGGAGAAACTCTTTGCTATTTGTCAGATTTTTCTTCTTGTGGAGTTTTATTTGCGGATTTTCTTTTAGCCCCTTTTGCTCCCTTAACAGCTGTCTTTTTCCCCTCCTGAGGGATTAGTTCAATAATTGATAAAGGAGCATTATCCCCTTTTCTCCTCCCCGATTTGATGATTCTAGTATATCCTCCCATTCTTTCTCTGTAGCGGGGGGCTATATCATTGAACAATTTCTGAACAATTTTCCTGCTGATTATGACTTTCAGTGCCTGGCGTCTGGCATGCAGGTCACCTCTTTTGCCCCAGGCAATCATTTTGTCGGCAACTTTTCTCAATTCTTTTGCCTTGGCATCAGTGGTTTCAATTTTCTCAAATTCAAGGAGGGAAGTAACCATATTTCTCAAAAGGGCCTTTCGGTGACTTGAAGTCCTATTAAGTTTCCTTCCTTCTTTCAGGTGCCTCATTATTCAGATCCTTTTTTTATTTCTTCTTTGTTTTTTTCTTTTCTTCTTCCTTTTCCACGGCCGGAGGGAAGCTCTCAAGCTTCATTCCCAGACTGAGCCCCATTTCATTCAAGATCTCCTTGATTTCATTGAGTGACTTCCTGCCAAAGTTCTTAGTCTTTAGCATATCAGCTTCTGTCTTCTGTACTAACTCCCATATATATTTGATGCTGGCGTTCTTCAAACAGTTGGAAGAACGAACGGAGAGCTCAAGCTCTTCAATGCTTCGATAGAGATTTTCATTAAATTTGGGTTTGTCTTCAACGGGTTCAGGCCCTATAGTAATGGGCTCTTCCTCAAAATTAATGAAAACAGTTAATTGATCCTGAAGAATACGTGCTGCATAGGCTACCGCATCATCCGGTCGCAGACTTCCATCTGTCCAGACTTCCAGGGTTAGCCTGTCATAATCTGTTATTTGACCCACCCGCGCGTGAGTTATGTTGAAATTTACTCTTTTTATGGGGGAAAAGATAGCATCAATGGGGATAGTTCCTACTGGTTGACTGGTTTCTTTATTTCTTTCAGCAGGTACGTATCCCTTACCACGTTTGACTATCATTTCCATGTCAAACACCGTGTCTTTTGACAGGGTAGCAATATGCGAATCAGGATTCAAAATTTCAACATTATTATTGGCAACAACATCCCCGGCTCTTAGTTTACCTTCCTTCTTCCCTTTTATTTTGATTACCTCAGGGCCTTCTGAGAAGAGTTTCAATCGAACCTCTTTTAAATTCAAGATGATATCTGTTACATCTTCTCTGACTCCAGGAATAGTTGAAAACTCATGAAGGATATCCTTAATTCTTACCGACGTGATAGCAGCACCTTGAATTGAAGAAAGCAAAATCCTACGCAATGAATTTCCTATGGTGTTGCCAAATCCTCTCTCAAAAGGCTCCGCAGTAAATTTTCCATATAGATCAGTTAATGTTTCTTCTTCAGGCTCTAATCTTTTGGGTTTTATTAGACTCTGCCAGTTTCTGTGCATTTTTACGCCTCTTTATGAAACGGGTTAGATAGGTTAAATCTGTCTGCTTAAAAGCTCGACAATCAACTGCTCCTGGATAGGAATGGTAATATCTTCCCTAGTGGGGAGGTCTGAGAAATTTCCCTTGAAATGTTGCTTGTCCAACTCCAGCCAACGCGGCACCCCTCTCCTTTCAACAGATTCAAGGGATTCAGCAATTCGGACTACCTTTCTACTTTTTTCCTTTGGTTCAATGGTATCCCCTGGTTTAAGTAGGTAGGAAGGTATGTCTACCAGCTTGTTGTTGACAAGGAAGTGCCTATGGCATACCAACTGTCTTGCTTCATTACGGGTGCTAGCAAAGCCCAAGCGAAAAACCACATTGTCCAATCTTCTTTCAAGAAGAATGAGGAAGTTCTCCCCCGTTGCACCTCTTTGACGAGAAGCCTTCCTAAAATAGTTTCTACACTGCTTTTCAAGAATGCCGTAGATTCTTTTAACTTTCTGTTTTTCCCTTAACTGATTACCAAAGTCAGAAAATTTGCGGCGCAAACGACCGTGCTGCCCAGGAGCATAGTTTCTTCTTTCAACTGCACACCTATCTGTGTAACAACGTTCCCCCTTTAGAAAAAGTTTTAGGCCTTCTCTACGGCACCGTCTGCATACTGCACCTCTGTATCTTGCCAATTGTATCCTCCTTGCTCAGAAGACATGTGAATAAATTCAGTTACACCCTTCTCCTTTTTGGTTGTCTACACCCATTATGGGGAATTGGCGTAACATCACGTATCAATTTTATGTTTAGTCCTATCGACTGAAGAGAACGAAGCGCTGCCTCTCTACCTGCCCCGGGGCCTTTAACGTAAACCTCGAGATTCTTCAAGCCGTGCACCATCGCCTTTTTAGCAGCATCCTCTGCTGCTTGTTGTGCAGCATAGGGTGTACTTTTTCTGGAACCTTTAAAACCTCTGGTTCCTGCGCTGGACCAGGCTATAACGTTACCACCCATATCAGTAATGGTGATAATAGTATTATTGAAAGTGGACTGAATGTGTGCAACGCCGTCTTGAACATTTTTTTTCACTTTCTTTTTTCTGAAAGCCTTTTTCTTCCCTTCAGCCATTTATTCTCCTATCTAATTAATTTATGAAGCCTTGCTTTTTCTTCCCACCATTTTTCGTCTGGGTCCCTTCCTGGTTCTTGCATTAGTAGAAGACCTCTGTCCCCTGGTTGGTAGAGATTTCCTGTGGCGCAACCCTCTGTAAGTACCCAGGTCCATCAGCCTTTTGATGTTCATGGATACTTCTCTTCTCAAGTCACCCTCGACCTTGCAGGTGCTGTCAATTACTCCTCTTATTCGTGCTACCTCCTGATCATCCAGCTGACTTGATTTCCTTTGAGGATCAATTTCCAGTTGCTCCAGGATTTTTTTTGAACTCGATTTTCCAATACCATAAATGTAAGTTAAAGCGACTTCAATATTCTTGTTTTTGGGAAGATCAACGCCTGCAATTCGTGCCAATTTCTGGTCTCCTCCTTTTCAGTTCATCCTTGTCTCTGTTTATGTTTTGGCCTCTCACAAATGACCCTGACTACCCCTTTGCGTTTGATGATTTTACATTTGCTACATATCTTTTTTACAGAAGCTCTGACTTTCAATGGTGCTCCCCTTTACTTCAATAAGTTAGTCTAAAATGGTAAAAGTTATTTTTTCCGATGTATAATCCTTCCCCGGTTTAAATCGTAAGGAGAGAATTGAACGGTAACTCTATCACCGGGAAGTATTTTTATAAAATGCATTCTCATCTTGCCAGATATATGGGCAAGAACTTTGTGCCCATTATCTAGTTCCACTCTGAACATTGCATTAGGCAATGATTCTAAAACGCTGCCCTCAACCTCAAAGGATTCTTCCTTAGCCATTTCCAATAAGTTAGACGATTTTTATAAAAGTATGTAAGCGATGGTATTTAGGTGTTAAAAATGTTTAGAAGCCTTTCTTTTATCTCTTCTATACTTCCAACTCCGTCAACGGAATGTAAGATGTCTTTTTCTTCATAGAAAGTTATCAGGGGGGCGGTTTGAGCCTGATATACTTTTAACCGGTTTCTAATAGTCTCTTCCCTGTCATCATCCCTCTGGTAAAGCTCCCCCCCACATGAGTCACACAACCCCTCCTTCTCAGGCGGGTTGAAGGTTATATGAAAGCTTTCCCCGCACTTTCGGCATATCCTCCTTCCGGTAAGCCTTTTTATCAGTTCCTCATTAACGACTTCTATGTTAAACACGTACTTAAGCTTCAAACCCGCTTTAGACAGAGTGCTGTCCAGAGCTTCCGCCTGAGCAACCGTCCTGGGAAATCCATCCAGGATAAAGCCTCGGGCACAGTCTGCCTGCTGTAAACGTTCCTCTATGATACCTATTACCAACTGGTCTGGAACCAGTGATCCTTGATCCATATATGTTTTTGCTTCAATCCCCAGAGGGGACCCTTTTTTAATGGCCTCCCTCAAAATATCACCGGTTGATATCTGGGGAATGTGGTAGGTGTCAATCAGGATCTTCGCCTGTGTTCCCTTCCCGCAACCGGGGGGACCAAGAAGTATTATATTCATAAATATTTTACGCTTCCATTACTTGAAAGATTTTTAACTTGAATTAAGGAGCGGTTTTAGCGACGTCCCTTTAACTGCCCCTTTTTTAAAAACCCCTCGTAGTGGCGGGAAAGCATATGAGATTCCATTTGAGACACCGTATCCATGGCCACTCCCACTACGATCAGCAGGGCTGTACCCCCAAAATAGAAGGGGATATTAAGCTTATAAATGAGGATGGAAGGCAAAACGCATACGGCCGCTACGTACAGTGCCCCACCCAGGGTAATCCTCGTCAGTACCTTGTCTATGTAATCAGAGGTCTTCTTGCCAGGTCTGATTCCAGGAATATATCCTCCATATTTCTTCATGTTATCAGCTACATCAACAGGATTGAAGATTACGGCAGTATAAAAATAGCAAAAGAATATGATGAAAGTTACATAAAGGAGATTATATAAAATGGTGGCTGGCCCCAAGCTGTTCAGTATGGTACTGATCCAGGGATGAGCCTCCAAGATATCCTTGGGGATAAAGTTTGTAATAGTTAAAGGAAACATCAGGATAGAAGAGGCAAAGATAGGGGGTATCACCCCTGCCATATTGACTTTCAGGGGGAGATGAGTGCTCTGCCCCCCGTACATTTTCCTGCCAACAACCCTCTTTGCATATTGTACCGGAATGCGACGTTGCCCCTGCTCAGCGAAAACGATAATGCCCACTACTACAATCATAAAAGCAAAGATGATAAGGATAAAAAGCGGGCTCATTTCACCTGTTTTGTAAAGCCTCACGGTATTACCAAAGGCTGAAGGGATACCAGCTACAATACCGGCAAAAATTATGAGTGAGATCCCGTTACCTATTCCTCTTTCTGTTATCTGCTCCCCCAGCCACATAATAAATGCAGTTCCCGCAGTGAGCGTGATGATGGTCATCAGCCTGAAGGGCCAACCAGGATTGAAAACCACGCTTTCTCCGCCAGGGCCAACCATCTTCTCAAGGGTGACACTTATTCCAAGACCCTGGATGATGCTCAACACAACAGTTGCATAACGGGTATATTGGGTAATCTTTTTGCGTCCGGCCTCTCCTTCTTTGGAGAGTTTCTCCAAGTAAGGGATTACTACTGTTAATAGTTGAAAGATGATGGATGCACTGATGTAAGGCATGATGCCTAGGGCAAACACCGACAATTGTTGAAGAGCACCCCCGGAAAACATGTCAAAGAGGCCAAAGAGAGTATCTTTTGCCTGCTCAAAGAAGGAAACAAGGGCTTGGGTGTCAATGCCTGGAGTAGGAACGTGAACACCAATCCGGTACACTGCCAGCAGCAGAAAGGTAATGGTGACACGTCTTCTCAATTCCGGAATTTTAGGGATATTTTGGAACCCGCCGAGCATATCTTAAACTGTTTCTACCTTTCCCCCTGCAGCCTCGATCTTTTCTTTAGCAATTCTACTGCATGAGTGAACCTTCAAGGTCAGGGGATAGTTGATTTTACCCTCTCCTAGCACCTTAATACCTGTGTTAGACTTTTTAACCAGACCGGAGGTGATTAATGTTTGCACATCGACCAGACTACCCGTTTCAAACCTTGCCAAATCTCTGATATTTACGGTGGCAAATCTCTTTTTGAAAATATTATGGAATCCCCTTTTGGGCAGTCTCCGCTTGAGGGGCATCTGCCCACCTTCAAAACCAGGATGAACACCTCCGCCAGATCTGGAATTTGCGCCTTTGTGACCCCGGCAGGAAGTCTTGCCATGTCCTGAACCAGGACCTCTGCCTACCCGCTTTCTCTTTTTTATAGCACCTTTAGGAGGTTTTAATTGATTTATTTTCATTCTCTTTAACAGTTTAGATTAAAATCATCTATTCAACAACTTTAACGAGGTGATTTACTTTATTTATCATCCCTCTCACCTGAGGAGTATCTTTTAAAACTACAGTTTTATGGAGCTTTCCCAATCCCAAACTTTTAAGTGTCAGTCTATGTTTTGGGGGCCGACCAATTCCGCTTTTTATAAGGGTAATTTTCAGTTCCTTACTCATGGTAATAGTTTACACCTCCACGCAGAAAAACAGTATGTTCTTTATTCGCCCGTGCCAAGCCTTTTCTGAATTTCCTCAGACTTCCTAAGCTGTTTTAAAGCGCTGAGAGTTGCTTTAACAGTGTTATGGGGATTATGCGATCCCAAACATTTAGTAAGAATATTTTTGATGCCCGCAGCTTCAATAACTATTTTTATTGCCCCACCAGCAATGACACCTGTTCCTTCTGAAGCTGGTTTCAAAAATACTTTGCTGGCTCCGTAGCGGCCTATTATTTCACAAGGGATAGTCCCATTTACTACAGCAACCTTCGTAAGATTCTTCTTCGCTTGCTCGACCCCCTTTCGTATTGCTTCGGGAACTTCGTTTGCCTTTCCCAGGCCGTTTCCTACCCAGCCGTTCCCATCACCCACTACAACAACAGCACTGAAACTGAAACGACGACCGCATTTAACTACCTTTGCTACTCTATTAATGTGGACGACTCTATCTTCCAAGCTCAGTTCATTTACATTTTCTGTAGTCAACCACTCACCTCCTAAAATTGTGACGGTGTTATATTGAAACTCACTGTAAACTTATTACAATTACTCACTGCAGAAGATGCTAAGATCGCAGAGGTAATAAATTGTTAAAACTTCAGGCCGCCTTCTCTGGCTGACTGGGCAAGCGCCTTAATCCTGCCGTGAAACAAAAAACCGTTACGGTCAAATACCACCATAGCTATATTCTTTCCCAGACACTTTTGGGCCAGGAGCTCCCCTACTTTTTTTGCCGCCTCTACATTGCCGGTATGTTTTAAAACTCCCTTAAGTTCCGGGCTTAAGGTGGAAGCAAATACACTGGTGTGTCCCGTTGTATCATCTATAATTTGAGCATAAATATGCTTATTGCTTCGATATACATTGAGTCTGGGATGTGCCGGACTGCCCTTTACCTTTTTTCGTACTCTCCGCCTTCGTCTTAACCAGGCACCTTTTTTTGTTAATTGTGGAGACATTTTATCTTCCTGAACAATCGTCTAAAAATCGTTTACTTAATCCCCTTTTTGCCTATCTTTCTCTTGATGATTTCGTCTATGTATTTAATACCTTTGCCTTTGTAAGGTTCTGGCTTTTTGAAGCTTCTAATGACCGCTGCAGTTTCTCCGACCAGCTGTTTATCTATCCCTTCTAGGGTTATTTTTGTCTGTTTTTCAACCATGGCTGTAATGCCTTTGGGTAATTCAAAGTGAACAGGATGAGAGTACCCCAGAGAGAGGTGAAGAGAAGAACCCTTAAGCTCAGCCCGATAACCTATACCAACAAGCTCCAGGCTCTTTTCAAAACCCTTACTGACACCCGTAATCATATTATCGATAAGGCTTCTGGTTAAACCGTGTAATGCACTGGAATTCTTATGATTAGATTTATTTGAGATAGCTACAGTATCTTTTTCTACTGATACAACAATTCCCGGTGGCACCTTCTGGGTTAAATGCCCCTTTGGACCATTTGCTTTTACTAAAGAGTTACCTACATCTACTTTTACTCCATCGGGAATTTTAATGAGCATTCTCCCAATACGAGACATGCTTTTGCTCCTTCAGTGAAACTTTCCTGGTTATGTTCTACTAGTCAAATTAAGGAGTAACAACTATCACCATACAAAACAGAGGACCTCGCCTCCTATATGGAGATTCCGTGCCTCCCGGTCAGTTACAACCCCTTTGGAGGTTGATAAAATGGCCAAACCCATACCACTCATTACCGAGGGAATGGCATTTTCTCGGGAATAGATTCTTAAGCTCGGTTTGCTTACCCTTTTGAGTCCTGAAATGATAGGCTGATTTTGCTCATCATAGCGGAGAAAGATTCGCAGAGTTTTTTTGTTATTATCCCCGCTTAATACCTTAAAGTTCTTAATATAGCCTTCCCTCTTTAGCAAATTCGCTACACTTACTTTCAGGCGAGATGAAGGAATATCAGCCTTTTCAAATTTTGCCTTGTTAGCATTTCTTATTATAGTCAGCATATCAGCAAGTGGATCAGTGAGCATGAGTAAACTCCTAAAAAAGCTCTGTGGTTACCAACAGGATTTGATGACGCCCGGAATCTCGCCCTGTAAAGCCAGTTTCCTGAAGCAGATTCGACACATGTCAAATTTCCTGTAGTATCCCCTGGGCCTCCCACAGAGGGGACATCTGTTATACTCTCTTACAGAAAATTTCTTCGGCCGTTTTGCCTTTGCTATTAAAGATTTCTTTGCCACTTATTACCTCAACCTTTGATTCATCATTAAGAATCCGGTATATCCTTCAATCCCTGAAGGGCATACCGAGAAGTCCCAGTAGAGCCTTCCCTTCTTCATCTGTTTTTGCAGTGGTGACAACGTTTATACTTAACCCCTTTATCTTGTCAATTTTGTCATAGTCAATTTCTGGAAAGATGATTTGTTCTTTGATGCCCAGTGAATAATTTCCTCTTCCATCAAATGACTTGCCGGAAACACCTCTAAAATCTCTAACTCTGGGCAACGAAACGTTAACCAGTCGGTCAAAAAACTCATACATTCTGTTTTCTCTCAGAGTAACCATACAGCCAATGGACATTCCCTTTCGGAGCTTGAAATTTGCGATAGATTTTTTTGCCTTGGTAGTCACTGGCTTCTGGCCAGTGATTACCATAAGCTCGTTGGTGGCAGAATCCAGAATTTTTATGTTTTGAATAGCCTCCCCCAGCCCCATATTAACTAATATTTTCCCCAATCTCGGAACCTGCATCCTATTCTTGTAGCTGAATTCCTTCATCAGCCTGGGCACCAGTTCCTTATGATAAAGTTCTTTTAATCGATCCATGTACAGTTCCTTGAATAACTAAATACAATCAAAGGTCAATGAGTTCACCGCACTTCTTACAATACCGAACCTTATTCCCATCCTCCAGTGTTTTCCGTCCTACCCTTACGGTCGAATTGCATTTGTTACAGACTATCATTACATTTGAAATGTGAACGGGTGCCTCTTTTTCGACGATTCCTCCCTGCTTGGCCTTAGCACCTGGTCGAGTATGCCTTTTAACAAAATTGATTTTTTCAACCATCACACACTCTTTTTGGGAAATCACATTTAGTATTTTACCTGTTTTCCCCTTCTCTTTTCCTGCGATGACCATTACCTGGTCATCTTTTTTGAAGTGAAGCTTTGTTGACATAAGCAGGTCTCCTTAAAAGAAAGAGTTCCTTCGTAACCTAAAGCACTTCTGGAGCAAGAGAAATAATTTTCATAAATTTTTTAGCTCTAAGCTCCCTTGCAACTGGTCCAAAAATACGCGTACCGACAGGTTCGTTCTGAGGATTGATTAAAACTGCCGAGTTGTTCCCAAAACGGATATAGGTACCATCCGGTCTTCTGATCTCCTTGGTTGTGCGCACAACTACTGCCTTCATCACGGAGCCTTTCTTTACTTTGGAATTTGGGATAGCTTCTCTTACAGACACAACAATAACATCCCCGACCGTGGCATATCTTCTCCTTGTTCCACCGAGGGTCTTGATACAAAAAAGCTTTTTAGCACCAGAATTATCTGCTGCTTCTAGAATTGTCTGTTCTTGGATCATGATAATGAATAAAGAGTGAACGTTATTAACTAAGTGGACAGTTAGACTTTCTCTTCTATAACCTCTCTAATTCTCCATCTTTTATGCTTACTTAAAGGCCGATTCTCTACAATAAGAACTTTATCTCCAACTTTACACTGGTTGTTTTTGTCGTGGACCTTATATTTAGTCCTCCTCTTTACCTGTTTCCTGTAAATAGGATGCTTTACCAGGCGACTGCTTTCTACCACCACTGTTTTATCCATCTTATCGCTAACGACCATACCAATTATTGTTTTTTTTGTTCCTCTTGAAGCCATATTTAAATCCTAATTATCTACTTTTTTTCTCTGATAATAGTTTTTACTCTGGCTAAATCTTTTTTCAGCTGTGGAATCCTCATCCTATTTTCGAGCTGTGAAGCAGCCAGTTGGAATCTCAGATTGAATAATTCCTCCGCGATATCCAGTTCCCGTTGTTTAAGCTCCTCGATATTGAGCTCTCTAATTTCACTAGCTTTCATGTCTGACTCCTGGAGAGGAATTTAGTGGCAAGGGGAATCTTATGTCCAGCCAGCCTGCATGCCTCTCGAGCAATTTCCTCAGGAACCCCCTCCAACTCATAGAGAATCCTTCCCGGCTTTATTACTGCAACCCACTCTGCAGGATCTCCCTTGCCCTTGCCCATCCTGACTTCAGCCGGTTTGTTGGTTATAGGCTTATCAGGAAATATTCTAATCCAGACTTTCCCAACCCGCTTAATGTGGCGGGTTATCACAATCCTTGCCGCTTCGATTTGTTTGGCAGTCAACCAGCCACACACTTCAGCCTGAAGACCATAGTCACCAAAGGAAAGATAACATCCTTTATTAGCAATCCCTTTCATCCTCCCTCTCTGCTGTTTTCTATGCTTTACCTTCTTAGGTGATAACATTAATTGCCTCTTTTGTACTCTATTTAGCTGGGGAACTTTGTTCTTTATTAATCCAGACTTTAATACCAATGAGCCCGTAGGTTGTTAAAGCCTCCGCAAAACCATAATCAATGTAAGCTCGGAGAGTATGAAGTGGAACTTTCCCCTCTCTATACCACTCTCTTCTTGCTATTTCTGCCCCACCGAGCCTTCCTGCACATGAAATCTTTATACCGAGCGCCCCCATCTTCAGGGCTGTCGAAACACTTCTCTTAATAGCCCGTCTAAAAGCAACCCTTCTTATAAGCTGTAGAGCAACGTTCTCAGCAACCAGCTGTGCATCAATCTCTGGTCTTTTTACTTCAATAATGTTGATAGAAACTTCCTTGTCTGTTAGCCTCAGCAATTCTTTCTTCAACTTGTCAATTTCAGTACCTTTCCTTCCAATGACTATTCCAGGGCGCGAGGTAAAAATGTTAATTCTTGTTTTTTTAGTCGCCCGCTCGATTTCAATTTTGGAAATTCCAGCCTGCTGTAGTTTTTTCTTCAGATATTTCCTGATAGCCAGATCTTCTTGCAGCAATTTTCCAAAACCTTTTTCAGCATACCATCTGGAAATCCAGGTTCTATTGATTCCTAAGCGAAATCCGATTGGATGAACTTTTTGTCCCAAAATAAACCTCCTCAGAACTTCTCGGGAATTTTACAGTTTAATTAACGTTCCTCAACAACAATTTTTATATGACTCATCCTTTTTAGGATTCTATTTCCCCTCCCCATGGCTCTGGCACGAAACCTCTTCAAAGTTGGCCCCTCGTCAACAGAAATATTTTTAACCATAAGCGTATCAACATCCACACCTTCCTTCTGTCCTGCATTAGCAATAGCAGATTTTAAAACCTTGGTTATTAATGGGGCTGAAGCTTTAGGGGTGAAGGCAAGGATGTTTAAGGCCGTTTCTACATCTTTCCCTCTTATCAGGTTTGCTACCAGCCTCATCTTTTGGGGAGATACTCTAACATATTTTGCAACAGCGATGGTTTCCATAATGTTATAGTCTGTTTAAAGATTATTTATTATTTCTTTTCTGAGCTCTTTCCCTTGGCCTTTTTCCTGTCCCCGGAATGGCCGTGAAACGTTCGGGTTGGTGAAAACTCACCCAGCTTGTGCCCCACCATATCTTCAGTAACGAATACAGGAATAAACTTTTTCCCATTGTGAACCGCAAATGTAAGTCCAATCATTTCCGGTAAAATAGTTGATCTGCGAGACCAGGTTTTGATTACCCTCTGGCTTTGAGATTCTCTGGCTACTTCTACCTTTTTCCAAAGGCTTTCCTGAATATAAGGACCTTTTTTTACAGAGCGGGGCATATTCTTCTTCCTTGTTAGACTGTCTTATAGACTGATGCTTACCTCTTCTTACTGCTCCTTCTAACGATATACTTGTTGCTTGTTTTATTTTTATCTCTGGTTTTAAACCCCTTGGTTGGGACACCCCAGGGAGTGACAGGATGCCTTCCGCCGGACGATTTCCCCTCACCTCCTCCTAAAGGGTGATCAACGGGGTTCATGGCAACTCCTCTTACTTTAGGTCTCCTTCCCAACCATCGAGTTTTCCCGGCTTTACCCAGGGTTATGTTTTCGTGGTCCAAGTTGGAAACCTGGCCAACAGTAGCATAGCAGTCAAGCAATATCATGCGAACCTCATTTGAGGGAAATTTTATCTGAGCATAGTTGCCTTCTTTTGCCATTATCTGCCCACATGCCCCGGCACTCCTTATCAACTGAGCTCCTTTCTTGGGTTTAAGCTCAACATTGTGGATTAGTGTTCCAAGAGGAATATTCTTTAAGGGCAGGGCATTGCCAGGCCGTATATCTGCATTTTCTCCCGAGATTACGGTGTCACCCAGATGCAGTTCGAGAGGTGCTAGGATATAGCGTTTTTCCCCATCTTTATAATGTAACAGAACAATACGAGCAGAACGGTTTGGATCATATTCGATGCTTGCTACTTTTGCCGGGATATCAGGTTTATCCCTTTTAAAGTCTATGAGACGATATCTCCTTTTATGTCCCCCGCCTCTGTGCCTGCAGGTAATACGACCCATGGAATTCCTTCCACCGCTTTTTGGGAGAGGCTGAAGCAAGCTCTTCTCCGGTTTTGACCGGGTAAGTTCCTCGAAGGTTGACCCGACCTGAAACCTTCTACCTGCTGACGTTGGTTTGTAAACTTTAATACCCATACTAATGACTCTTAAATCCTATAAACGATATTTGATAATCTAAGCCTTCTGTCGATAATTCTAGTTATGCAAAAAACGATACAAGATACTAAACACCTGGCTAGACTCCTTCAAAAAAGTCTATTTGTTCGCCCTCTTTCAAGGTAACAATAGCTTTCTTCCGGTCGGGCCTCTTTCCCTGGGACTTCCCCAACCTTTTTTTCTTGCCCAGTATGTTGATAATGTGTACTTTGATCACATGAACTTTAAAGAGTTTTTCAATAGCCTTTTTAATCTCTATCTTGTTCGCCTTCCTGGCAACCTCAAAGGTAATCTGATTCATCTCTTCCTTCATAAAGTTGCTCTTTTCTGTGATGACAGGTTTTTTTAAGATATTGAATATATCTTTCATGCGGATAATGTCCCGGTTATTTTTTCTAAACAAGCTTGCGTAATTACCAGCTTGTCGTATTTAAGAATATCGTAAACGTTTAGACCTTCAGGCTTTAATATTTTAACAAAAGGCACATTTCGTGCGGATTTTTCTAAATTGATGTTGTTGTCATCTATGATGAAAGCATTTTCTATATCGATCTGCTTTAGAATAGCAACAAAGGTCTTGGTTTTAATCTCTGGAAGATTAAAATTGTCCAGAATGAGTAATTTATCCTCTTTTAGCTTAATACTTAAGGCAGACCGCAAAGCCGACATCTTCACTTTCTTGTTTACTTTATAGGAATAGTTTCTGGGAAGAGGACCGAAAACTACACCACCGCCTGTCCAGAGGGGGGATCTGATAGTACCTGCTCTCGCCCGCCCGGTGCCCTTTTGCCGCCAGGGTTTTTTCCCACCACCTCGAACATGCGACCTGTTTTTAGTAGAAGCGGTTCCGGCCCTTCTGTTGGCCAGCTGCATTTTCACTGCTTCATAAAGGAGGTGTGTTTTTATCTCGCAGCCAAAGACCTTTTCATCCAATTCAATCTGGGACACTTTTTCTTTGTTGATATTGTAAATATCTGCTGAACTCATAACTTACTTCTTCGCAGCCGTATTAGCTGGCATTTTTTTTGAAGGTTTAATGAAAACCATTCCGTTTTTCCCACCGGGAACAGCGCCTTTTATAAAAAGCAAATTGTCTTCTGCTTTCCAATCGAAGATCTCGAGGTTTTCGACAGTCACAATCGTTGCACCCTGATGGCCGGGGAGTTTCCTGCCCTTGAACACTCGTGAAGGGTATGCACTGCATCCGATAGAGCCTGGAGAACGGTGAGTGCGTGAACCGTGAGAACCAGGTCCGCCTCTAAATCCCCACCTCTTTATGACTCCAGAAAACCCTTTCCCCTTGCTTTTTCCGGTTATTGCAACCTTCTGTCCCACTTGGAAGATCTTCAGATTAATCTCTTGTCCTATTTGATAGGAACTGACATCATCAACTTCAAACTCTTTCAGAACATAGAAAGCACTGCTATTACCCTTTTTGAAATGACCCTGTAGAGGTTTATTTACTCTGTTTATCTTCTTGGGTAGAAATCCTAGTTGAAGTGTATTATATCCCTCTTTTTCTTTGCTTTTTATTTGAACGACTGAACATGGGCCAGCCTCCAGCACCGTGATAGGGATTGCTTCACCATTTTCAGAAAATAGTTGAGTCATTCCTAGTTTTCGACCGATTAATCCAAGAGACACAGTAATTAATGCTCCTTGTTATTTTGAACGATTTAAATAAGTTGACAATCTGCTTTTTTCTAAAGTTTGATTTCTACATCAACCCCTGCCGACAGGTCTAAACGCATGAGCGCGTCTACTGTTTGTTGCGTGGGCTCCAGTATATCGAGAAGCCTCTTATGTGTCCTAATCTCAAACTGTTCCCTGGACTTTTTGTCAACGTGAGGAGAACGCAGCACACAGTATTTGTTGATTACTGTGGGTAATGGGATAGGACCTACCACCTTTGCTCCTGTCCTTTTAGCCGTTTCTACAATCTCTTCAGCCGATTGATCCAACAGCTTATGGTCATATGCCTTCAACCGAATCCGTATCTTCTGCTCATTCTCACTCATTAGCTCTTACCTCGTGACCAGAGATCTAAAAGTTTACTCATTCTTTTCTCGCATATCATTCCAAGACTTCTGAGACCACTCCAGCCCCTACTGTCCTGCCACCTTCCCTAATGGCAAAC
>CAZOKO010000055.1:0-17607 GCA_964580455.1 uncultured Thermodesulfobacteriota bacterium
ATGTGGTCAATCACATGACAGTTTTTCCACTGGAGAATTATGGATAAGCAAGTTAATTAAATTACTTTAGTGTAGAGTTTTTTTTATGAAAAATCAACATAATTTAGTAATTTTTTTAATAATTAAGTCGGTATTATTGGAATTTACTTAAGTAAGAAGTTGAAAATAGCCAAAAAAATCTCCTTGAATTTGAAGAGAATATTCAAATATCTGAAAAGAATTTATAGAGTATGAGCAAACGAAAGATGTTTGTCTTGAAAAGGATAATCTGCTAGTATAATAAAAAGTGAAGAGAATTATAATTACTGTGGTTGTGTGATAATAAAGAAACGCTATGAATGTAAATCCCGAAAAAATTCTAATTATTCGATTGAGTGCTATTGGTGATGTAGTTAGAACATTACCTGCGCTGAGAGCTCTAAGGAATAAGTATCCACTTGCTTATATTGCCTGGGTCGTTGAAGAAAACGCAAAAGATATATTAGAGGGGCATCCTGATTTGAACCGCCTTTTTGTTTTTAAAAGGAAAAAGTGGACAAATGAAATTTCAAGCTTGCAAAGTATTTTAAATCCACTAAAGGAGGTGATCGATTTTTTCAGAGAGATAAGAGAGGAGCGTTTTGATATGGTGCTTGATTTTCATGGCATTTTAAAAAGTGGCGTGATAAGTATTATGAGTGGAGTCCCCTTGCGTGTAGGGTTTAACAGAAAGTATTCTAAGGAATGCAATCATTTATTTAATAACTATCATATTAATCTTGATACTGACGCCATTAACAGGATAGAAAGGAATCTTAATTTAATTCGTTTCCTTGGTATCAATTGTGACGATGACCAGTATCCGATTATCCAGATACCCGATGAAGATAGAGACTATATAAATAATTTCTTTACGGAAAAAGGCCTGAATAAGCATAATCCATTAATTGCCATTCATCCGGGAACCAGTAAAAAGACTCCCTATAAACGGTGGAATATTTCATACTATGCAACTGTAGCTGATGAGCTGATAGAGAGGTTGCAAGCTAAGATTATATGGACATGGGGTCCTGGAGAATTGGAGACTTCTGAAGCTATTGTTGAGCGCATGAAACATGAGTCAACTATTGCATGTAAAACTGGCAAATTGAGACAACTTGCAGAAATATTCCGCAGGTCTGATATCTTTTTGGGAAGTGATAGTGGCCCCATGCATATTGCTTCTTTTGTCAGGACACCAGTGGTAGCTATCTATGGGCCAACTGATCATGTTGTAAATGCCCCTTATGAAAAGAACCCTCATATTATGTTGAGAAAAGATTTAGCATGCAGTCCCTGCAGGAAAAGAGACTGTAAAAGTGTGCAGTGCATGGCTATGATCAAACCTGATGAGGTGTTTGATGCTGTCTGTAATCTTTTAAATGCTAAGAATAGTATGTCAATATAATTTTCAATATTACAACTGTGTAATCTCCGATCTTTTCATTCCCGCGTAAGCAGGAATCCAGAAACAGTTTTTAGAATAGAAAAAGAACTGGTAAATAGAGCCAATTGAAAAAGAATACAGAGTGGAAAGACATTTATTTTAACTTGATATAGATTCCTGCTTGAGTTTATCCCGTACTTGATACGGGGCAGGAATGACAGGGAGTTGAATAGTTACGTTAGATTATTATAAACAGGAATAACATGGAAAGACCACCGATTTCAGCATGTATTATTACCTTCAATGAAGAGGAGAATATTCGTGATTGCCTTGAATCTCTTAAGTGGGTAGAGGAAATTGTTGTTATTGATTCATTAAGCCAGGACAACACCGTTGCTATTTGCCGTGAATATACGGATAAGGTCTTTCAAAAAGAATGGCAGGGGCATGTGAAACAAAAAAATTATTCCCTGGCTCATGCGACTAATGAGTGGGTATTATGTCTTGATGCAGATGAACGTATTTCCCCAGAGCTAAAAGAGGAAATAAAAAGTTGCCTGTCAGAAGATGATAAGGGTTGTGATGGTTATTTATTCCCCCGGCATTCATACTACCTGGGAAGATGGATTAATCATGGGGGATGGTATCCTGATTACAAGCTCAGATTATTTAAGAAATCAAAAGGTAAGTGGGGCGGGAAGGACCCTCATGATAAGGTTATACTTAATGGTGCAACCATACGGCTGAAAGCTGAGCTGCTGCATTTTGTTTATAAGAACCTGTCCCATCAGTTACAGACTGTTGATAACTTTTCTACTATCACTGCCGGCATTTTAGAAAGTGAAAGTGAAAAGTTCAGTCTTTTAAAGCTTTTGTTTAGACCACCCATTAGATTCTTCGAGATGTATGTGATCAAGAGAGGATTTATGGATGGTTTGCCAGGCTTTATCATCGCTAGTTCCTCATCTTTCTACATCTTTCTAAAATATGCCAAGCTCTGGGAATTGGGAAAGCATAAGAGTAAAAATTTTGCTAACCACAGAAATCGCTAAGAAAACGTAGGTTTTAAAGTTTCAAACCGTAACCCATGATAGAATAAATAATATTTGTTTTTTTATATTCTCTGCGATCTTTGCGTACTCTGCGGTAAATCACATGACTAGAAAACAGCCTTATCGTAAAATTCATAATAATGAAATAGAATGGACTGTGTTGGATGAGTATTCTTCTCTTATTCCAGGCGAACTGGTTGAAAAAATAAGGGATCTAAATTCATGCCCTGAGTGTTGTGTTATTAGAGAGAACAATGTTAGAGTAAGTTTATTTATTACCTTACCGGAGAATAAAGAAGTCATCTTTGTCAAAAGATACAAATGCCGTGGCTTTATGGATATCTTCAAATATTTCTTTTTTACTTCCAAAGCGTCATCTGAGTGGAAAAACATGAATCAGTTTCTTAAAAAAGGTATCCCTGTTGCCCCCCCACTTGCTAAAGGGGAAAAGAGAAGATTTAATTGCCTGCTGGACAGTTACCTTGTTACCAAAGCCTTTGTTAATGCAAGGCCTTTAAACAGTTTTGTTAAAGAATATCTGGATGTCAGAAAAGCTTCAGATGCTTTGCTGAAGAGAAGATTGCTCATTAAAAAATTAGCCTTGCTGGTTCAAAAAATACATGGCGAAGGGTTTTTCTATCGTGATCTTCACGCTGGCAATATATTAGTTTTAGAAAATAATAGTGACGATCCTCAGTTGTATCCCATTGATTTCCATAAGGTCTGGTGCCTTAAAAAAGTTCCAATATTGATGCGTATTAGAGATTTAGCACAGCTTAAAAATTCACTCTCTGCCTCTCGAACCGATCAAATGATGTTTCTGCAAGAATATGCTAAGGAATGTCCTTCCTTTCTTTCGAACTTTAAGGTTAATGCTCGTAGAGTAGAAAGGAAAGCAGATAAATTGATGAGGGTTCATCTAAAAAGCAGAACCAAGAGGTGTTTAATAGAAAGCAGCGAGTTTGCTGTGAAAAGAAATAGAAGGCAATCGTTGTATTACAATAAGGGTTATTCTGAAAAGTTTATAACTGATATTGTCAAAGCATACCACAATACTTTGTCCAATGGGAAACATAAAGTTTTAAAAAATACTTCCAAAGAGATTGTGTCAGTAGTTACCATCAAACATGATGGAAAAGAATTAAAGGTGTTAGTCAAAGAGTCAAAATACCAAGGCCTGTTAAGCAGGTTGCGACATATATTATATAAGTCAAGAGCCAGGAAGTACTGGTTTGCTGCTCGTGGATTGAAGGTGAGGGGGATTAATACACCCAGTGCTCTGGCACTAATCGAGAAGAGGAAATTAAAAATACCCAGTCAAAATTTACTTCTTACCGAGTTTATTGATCACTCTTTTGAGCTCAATGACTATGTGCTTAAGAAATTTAAAAAGACTTTGTCCCCATCTGAGGTATTTAAAAAAGAGCAGTTCGTTAAGGAGTTTGCACGAAAAGTGAGGGATTTGCATGAAAAGGGTATTTATCATGCTGACCTTAAATCGAATAATATTCTGGTCAAGGAAAAAGTTGGAGGTGGCTGGACTTTCTATTTTATTGATTTGGACAGGGTTGCCTTTAAGCGCCAGCTTTCCTTCAGGCAGAGGTCAAATAACCTTGCCCAGATCAATGCATCCATAGCTGATTGTATCTGTTTTTCTGACCGCTTAAAGTTTTTCAAAACCTACGCCTTTGGAACCTTTGTGATTAAACAGAGGAAGAGGTATTATCAAAGAATTCTGGAGATCAGCAGAAGAAAAATTACTCAGCCTTACGGTATAACCTTTTCTTCTAAAGCGTAAAGAAGTAGTTAGACAAAAGTTGAAATGAGAGTTCTTCACTTATTTAGTAATTGGAAATGGACAGGGCCTGCTGAACATGCCCTTAATGTGGCTGCTCATTTTGTTAAGAATGGTTATGATATTACCTTTGCCTGTGGCAAACCTCCTTTGGGAGTAGAGGATTCTCTAGCAAAACGGGCAAAAGAGAACGGCTTGAGCCTTGCAAACAGTTTTTATCTGAACAAACATTTCAACGTTTGGCATGATACTGCTGACATAGTGAAGTTAAGACTATTTATAAAGAAGAAAAATATTGAACTTGTACATACTCACCTGTTTAATGATCATTTCGTTGCTGGTATAGCAGCAAGGTTATTGCAGAAGAGGGTTTTACTGGTTCGTACAGTCTATGATGGATTGGGGTTGTCCTATAGTTTAAGGAACAGAGCACTCGTATCATATTTCACTGATGGATTAATAGCTGTTTCAGAGTCTTCTAAAAGGAATATGGAAAAAGTCTTTAATTTTTCTTCAGATAAAATATGGGTGATATGCCCGGGAGTGGATTGCAGCAAATTCAATCATAAAGTCGATGGCAGCAAGGTGCGAGAACGATTTGGGATAGGCATGAATGATCCGGTGATAGGTATTGTGGCAAGAGTACAGCCTCATCGCCGTTATGAAGTATTTCTTAAGGCTTTAGACTATGTTGTCAAAGAGGTGCCCCAACTAAAGGTTTTTGTCATTGGGCGTGGAACACATATCCGAAAGGTTGCAATTAAACCTGTGGAGGATCTAGGACTCAAAGATCATGTCGTTTTCACCGGTTATCGGTTAGAAGATTATGCCGAGATACTGGCTGCTTTAGATATGAAAGTTTTTCTTGTGCCGGGAAGTGATGGAAGTTGCCGTGCTGTTAGAGAAGCTATGGCTATGGGAAAACCTATAATTGCAGCAAAAAGAGGAATGCTTACGGAGATTGTAGAGGATGGTGTTAGTGGGCTGGTAGTTGAGGATACGCCGGAAAATTTGGCAAATGCTATTATCAAACTGGTAAAAAATATCCCGTTAAGAGAAAAAATGGGTGAGGCTGCACGAAAGAGAATGAATGAAGACTTTAATCTTGATACACAGTTTGCAAAAGTAGAAGAGGTCTATGAGAAGTTAAAGAGTATGTGCTAGAAGTTTAAAACAATCATAGATTATTATTTTCGCATCACTTAAGTAATTGGAATGATGAAATAGTGGAATGGTGTGTTTTAAAAGTTTTTATGGATTCCGTTGTGCCAGAGATATTCCTTAATATATTTGGCGGAGATAATATCTGAAGTTAGTGAGGGTATGGACCAGATTTATTAGAGGAAAGCATCTTTACTACTTTCAAAGTAAGTAATTATCTGGTTTGTAAGGTTTTCTACATCATCTTCATTAAGTTCAAGGATTTGTGTAGATTCTGCCTCGAGCAGGTTGAAGCCGTCAAGGGGGATTTTATAGCCTATTCCCAGTTTTTTGCAGATGAGATCCGCGTGATTGATCAGTGCTGCTGTTCTTAACACGTTTTGAGTTGGCTTCTGCTCTGGATTCAGATCGTGGTGTATACGGATGACTTCTGTGAGAGTTTCAGGGAGGTTCCATTTATTGATAAGCAAGGCACCTACTTCTGCATGGGTAAAACCGTATAACTCCTGCTCAGCTTCGATGAAACTCTTCCCACCTTCATGCACTTCTTGAAATACCTGGCTGTACTTTTGAGGGTTTTTGTTGTTAAGGAGTGTTTTCCCGATGTCATGCATCAAACCGCCCACAATAATATCATCATCTTTAAATCCACCGACTTTTTTGGCTATTGTCTGGGTAGCGACAGAAACGCCTACAGAATGTTCCCAGAGTAGTTTCTCTGCTTCCCCAAAAGTTTTGTAGATATCTTTAGTTGAGACAGCTATTACAATACTTTTCAGTGAGGCAAGCCCTATTCGAGACATAGCCATATTTAAACTGTTAATTTCTCTCTGGCAGTAGTACATAGCTGAATTGGCTATCTTGAGAATCCTGGCAGAAAGTGCCTGGTCAGTAGAGATAAGTTTATTTAAGTCATTAAGGGTGGTATTGGAATTACCAAGTGCTTTAACTACTTTTTTGGCTACTGTTGGTATGGTTGGTAGATCTACAGCCTGCATCACAATCATTTTCAAATCTTCAGACATTTGATTACTAGCCTCTCAACAAATTAGTATATAACCTTCTTTCTTTACCCTAATACCGTGGTCTTTTGAAGCACCTCTTCTACAGTAGTAACACCTTCCAGCACTTTTCGCAGTGCTTCTTGCCTTAAGCTTAACATGCCCTTTCCTGATGCAACTTCTCTTAACATTACCTCTGAAAAATTATCTGAGGAAACTGCTTTTCTAATATCGTCGTCCAGCATCAGAATTTCATAGACAGCAATCCTTCCTTTGAATCCAGTTCCGGAACAATTATCACAACCTTTTCCCTGATAGAGTTCAACGCCTTCTAATTGATCGGGATCAACTCCAACATCTTTTAATAATTGAGGATTAGGATTTTTAACTGGGATTTTGCATTTTTCACAAATGCACCTGAGCAACCTCTGGGCAACCACTACTGTAAGGGCTGATGATATAAGATATGGTTTTACGCCAATATCCATAAGTCTACCCACTGTGGAGGGGCAGTCATTAGTATGGACGGTGCTTAAGACAAAATGTCCAGTGAGGGCAGCTTTGATTGCTATCTCCGCAGTTTCCAGATCACGAATTTCCCCTACCATAATAATATCAGGGTCCTGTCTTAAGAATGCCCTCAAAGCATTGGCAAAAGTGAGCCCCACATCTTCTTTGACCTGAACCTGATTGATTCCGGTAAAATTGTATTCAATAGGATCCTCAGCGGTAAGAATCTTTTTATTAGTGGTGTTTAGTTTATTAAGTCCAGAATATAAAGTGGTAGTTTTTCCACTTCCGGTTGGACCAGTAACCAGTGCCATGCCGTAAGGTTTGGTTATAGCTGTTTCAAATTTATCCAGGCCTTCGGCAGTAAATCCAAGCTTGGTCATGTCAACTTTAAGATTTGATTTATCGAGGATACGCATTACGACACCTTCTCCAAAGATGGTTGGTAGTGTATTTACCCTTATGTCAATAGATCGGCTCTTTCCCAATCTTAATTTGATTCTACCATCCTGAGGTATCCGCCTTTCAGCTATGTCTAAATTTGACAATATTTTTATCCTGGAGGTTATGGCTTCTTTGATGGATGGAGGTAAACTCATAGCTCTATAGAGTTCACCGTCCAGGCGATATCTTACGTAGTAGGCCTTTTCAAAAGGTTCAATGTGAATATCACTTGCACCGATCTTAATAGCTTTGGTAATGATAGACTGTACCAATTTGACAATTGGTGTATCTGCTGCGGAATAGAGCTCTTCCTGCTCTTGTTGGGTATCCTCATAATTAATCCCGAATTCATCAACTGCATCGGATAAAAGCTTCCCGTAGTCATCGATTTCTTCAACTTTAACTTCCTCTTCTTCTATTTCCAGGATCTTTGACATGAAGTGTTTATATTCTTTATCATCAATATTATAATATTTCCTGAAAGCATCAATTATGCTGTTTTCTGTAGAAAGAGTGGCTTTAATTGAGAGATTAGTTTTGAACTGTATATCCTCAATAGCTGTGCTATCGTTAGGATCAGACATGGCAATGATGAGGGTGTTGTCTTTATAATCAATAGGAATGGCAAAGTGTTTCCTGGCAAGCTCGTAGGGCACCTGTTTTATTACCTTCTCTGGAATGTTGTGTTCTTCAATATTAATAACTGGGAAATTGTATTTTCTGGAGAGACATTCTACAATGGTCTTGTTTTCAACATGACCCAGTTTAACCAGAATGCGTCCCAGTTGGATATTGCTTTTTTCATTGATTCTTATGGCTTCGTCCAGCTGGTGTTGGGTAATGATCCCTTCTTTCAAAAGGATTTGACCGAGCTTTTGGGAGCTCTTGCCTTTGTCCCCCCGTTTAAGGGTGCTATTCAGACTGGAATCTCTGCCCGTTCCTGATTTGCTCTGGCTGGGATTTCCTGCAGGAGCTGGTCTTTGTTGATTTTTGTTCTTTACTGCTCTTGAGTCCATTAAGGCTCCAATAAGGTTTCCTGAAGTTTATAATTTGTTCTGTTCAACTTGAGAGGTTAGAATAAACCTTTATAATCTCTAGATGGACAAGATAGTGCTTGTGGCTTTTTGATTATTCAATTTAGGAGGAGTTGAAATCACACTATTCAATATTGTTCTTTTCGGCTTGAAATAATACTACTTTAATTAATTTTAAAGAAAATGGCTTCTTACTCAATGTTTTAGAATACGCATGACTTTAATTAGCTTATTCCTGTAACATACGGATAAGCATAGTGGCATTTTTTACAGCCGAACCCGAATGACAGTTGTTAAAAAAGATGAAGACCTTCTCAGTTTTAGAGGCTATCATCCTGACAGGGGATATGAATTCTTTGAGTTCATCTTTATTGTAGAGGTAATCATATCGCACAGAGGCAGGGACATTAAACCAGCTTCTACTTCTTCCGTGAAATCGGAAATAGCCGACATCTGAGGTTGCTTCAGGATGAAATGGCATCAACTGGGGGAGTTTGGGTTCGTCCACTGCACAATATCCCATCAGATGTTCTTTTAGAAAATGCAGGGTTTTTCCATTAAGCCAGTGCCTGTTTCTAAATTCTATGATAAGGGGAATATCATCCATCAGTTCCTTAAACCTCTTTAGATATTCCAGATTTTCTGCCCCGGGATAAAACGAGAAGGGAAACTGTGCCAGTACGCATCCCAGTTTGCCGGCATCGATAAGTGGTTTCAGGGAATAGAGGAATTGCTCAAAGGTCTTCTTATTATTGAGAAAGGTATGAGTAACCTTATCTTTGATTTCGTGAGTCATCCCCTTGAAAGCCTTGACCACAAACAGGAAGTTTTCAGAGGTCTTGCGTGACATACCTTCCAAACTGCGGGGGGAGGGGAGGGTATAGTAAGTGAAATTAACCTCCAGAGTGTTAAAACCCAGCTCCTTTTCATAATATCGCAGCCAGTCTTCTTTTTTAAGGTGCTGGGGATAAACAGTACCCTTCCAATCATCAAAAGAAAAACCGCTGGTACCTATTTTTATTATCATATTCCTGTTTCAACTCCCATATTCAACCTTCCGTGCACCTTCAGGGCGCCAGGCAGGGGATATAACTCCATGATGACAAAAAGGGAAGAGTAGAGATCCCCACGTCAGGGTAAACTCTCCATAACGATCATTGATATCATCCATTGATCTTGTGATCAGCATCCTTTTTTGTTCTTCCTCAAAGAGAGGTAGTTGTACTGTCCTTGAAATCAGGTTGGAGATATTTATGCCCAGGAGTCGTACTGCTTGCCTCAGTCTGATGGTGCTGAGGATTCTGAGGCCGTTCTGGTAGATATCCTGGCTGTGACCGATGGGGTGTTTGAGGGTAAGCTGTCGGGTGAAAGTGGTGAAGTCACTGTATCGGATAGTTAAAGCAACAGTTCTGCCCTGCAGGTGATGTCTTCTGAGCCGTCTGCCTACCATCTCAGCAAGTTTAAGAAGGTGTTTTTCCATTATATTTCTTTGTGAGATATCGGACGGCAGGGTCATGCTGTGTCCAATAGATTTAGGTGGGGATTCCTCTTCCAGAGGAATAACAAGAGAGTCGTCAATACCCTGCCCCATCAAGTGGAGGTATTCCCCGATGATGCCGAATCTCTTCTTTAAGAGTGAAACACTGGTCCTGCCCAGTTCGCCGCAGGTCCTGATTCCCATTTCAGCCAGATAACGTTCCAGGTGAGTGCCAATGCCACAGAGCTCCTTTACGGGAAGATTTTCAAGCAGTGAGGGTATTTTTCCCGGCTTAATTTCTACCAGGCCATCTGGCTTCTTGAGGTTGCCGGCAAGTTTGGCCAGGAGCTTGTTGGGAGCGATTCCAATGGAACAGGTTAGTCCCAATTTATCCTTCACCTCTTTTTTAATCAGAAGGGCAATACGGCCCGGGCTCTGAAAGAGTTTCAGGGAGCCTGTGATATCCAGGAAAGCTTCATCTATGGAGAAGACTTCCACTAACGGGGTGTAGTGTTTGAAGATAGAAATTATTCTTACGCAGATGTCCGTATATTTGGCGTTGTTGCCTGCGACCAGAATGAGGTGAGGACAGCACTTTTTTGCTTCTCCCACGGTCATTCCGGTTTTTACCCCGAATACACGTGCCGGATAGGAAGAAGTGGTGACCACGGTCCTCTTATTTGTTCCAATAACTGCAATGGGTTTATTTCTCAAGGCGGGGTTGCATTGCTGTTCCACTGATGCGAAAAAGGCGTTCATGTCGATGTGCATAATAGTTCGGGATGTCATTACGTCTCGAGAATTCTAGAACTTGTTGGAGTTAAAAGTATTTTTGTTACGAGTTGCGGGTATAGATTTTTAAAGTTTAACACGTAACACAAAACATTTATTAAACGTGAGCAGAGCGAACTATGCTCTTTCTTCAGGGGTTAAAAGATGCCAGGTAGCACTGTCTGTTCGGTAGCAAAGCTCATATAGATTTTCAGCCCTGTCAGTTACGGTGAAGTGGTATAGGAAGGATCGTCCTTCCCGACTACCCCAAGTGTAGGTAATCTCCTTAATGTGGTGTTCTCTGTCTTCCCAGATGAACCACACCGGCCTGATCTTTTTGCTTCCACCAAAAACAGCCCCCACTTTAATGGGTTGTTCTATCTTCATTACTTTAAAGTTCTCCCTCAATCTTCCTTAAGATAGCGACTACCTTTCCCAGGATGTTCACTTCTGCTTCACCCTCCTTCATGATGATTGGAGCCATGTGTGGGTTTGCCGGTTCCAGTCGAATAGTGTTCTCTTCTTTGAAGAATCGCTTGATGGTAGCTTCATCATTGAGCAGGACAATTATAATTTCACCATTTAAAGCAGTGGGTTGGGGCTTCACCAGGGCCAGGTCTCCATCCTTAATATGTGCTTCGATCATGCTTTCTCCTGTAACCCGAAGCAGAAAGGAGTCTTTCCATCTGGCGAGTGAATGGTCCAGAGCCAGGTTGCCTTCGATGTTTTCTAAAGCCAATAGTGGGGTGCCTGCCCGTACCCTTCCCACAATGGGTACCATCCTGATGGGGGGAGAAGAAGGATTATCAATGATTTCGATAGCACGAGAACTCTTCGCCACCCTGCGGATGTATCCTTTTTGCTCCAGCATGTCCAGAAAGCGTTTGGCGCTGTGGGGACCTGCCATCTTAAGATGTTTTGTAATCTCTCTTACTGTAGGAGGATATCCATAGCGACTAAGATAATCTTTGAGGAAAGAGAGAACCCTTTCCTGTTTGAAAGTTAAAGGCTTTTTACCTGGCATATTGTGTAGACCCAATATCTCATATCGTGTTTTCTCATGCCTGAAACTAAAGTCATTGCCTGGCTGCCTGCCCGAGCTGACACTCGTGTCGGCCAGGGATCTCGGCCAAGCCGAGCCCGAAGGGCGTGGCAATCTCATTTTAACGATTGAGAGGCATGCTCCGAGGCTTTTCAAATGAGATTGCGGAAGCCTGTCCCGAGTTTCTTTGAGGAGATTGCTGAGCTTGTTCCGAACCTTATTACGAGATTGCTTCGTCGGCTTCTGGCCTCCCCGCAATGACTCAACAACACTGCCCCCATTTCCCCTTGAATAAGGAAATAGGACAGGGAAGGTTAACTTGTACATACGTTATACTTTATGATTTTCTTTGTCAAGGAAATTTTTTCGCCAAGGTGAACTTTTCATGTCTTTTGATTATGAGTAATAAAGAAGGTAATAAATTTATGGGAGATAATGAATTGATTAGAAATGAATATTTTTATGTTATTATTTCAGTCTATTAGCCACTGTTCTTCATATTATACTTTAATCTTATTGGCCGACAATATTTATTAAATATTCGACTATTTTTTTTGTCCAGCTTTCCCTTGTCTGCTTCCTAGCGGATGGTTTCAATGGCCTTCTTCTCGGACAAACCTTTGCTGTAGGGGCGGTCTGTGCTCAGGCCATCAGGATAGCCACTACCATCAAGCTTTTCGTGATGATGCCTAACTACTTCCAGAGCAGGTCCCAGATTTTCTTTAAGGATAAACAGGTTATAACCCGTAGCAGGATGGGCCTTCATAATTTCCCATTCTTCAGCATTGAAAGATTCAGTTTTGTAATTACAAAATGCGTTAATGATTATACTGAAAACAAATATTTAATCTATCCATGATAATGAGAATGTGCTAAAATGTTAAGTTGATATCTTAGGTAAGTTTATCATTGCTATCCTTGGAACAGATGTAAAAGAGTTAGGGAAAAAATGAATACTGAACAAACCAGTAAAAAAGCGAAGGGAAATGCAAATATGGCTACAATTGATTATGCTCCATTACCTAACTTTATCCGTAATATTATTACAAAAGACCTGAAGGCAGGGAAAAACGAAGGTCGGATAGTGACCAGATTTCCACCGGAACCGAATGGCTATCTGCATATTGGACATGCAAAATCTATCTGCCTCAATTTTGGTCTTGCTACCGAAAACGAAGGGGGTCTTTGCAATCTGAGATTTGATGATACCAATCCCATTAAGGAAGAGGATGAATATGTTGAGTCAATCAAGGAGGATGTTCGATGGCTGGGTTTTGATTGGGAGAATAGACTTTTCTACGCTTCGGACTACTTTGAGCAGATGTATCAGTACGCAGTACAGCTCATCAGGGACGGCAAGGCGTATGTGTGTGAATTGAGTGCAGATGGAATCAGGGAGTACCGTGGTACTTTGACTGAACCAGGCAAGGACAGTCCCTATCGAGAGCGTTCTAGAGATGAGAACCTGGATTTATTCAAGCGCATGCGGGAAGGAGAATTTGAGGATGGTTCCCGCACGCTTCGAGCGAAGATTGACATGGCATCTCCAAATTTGAATATGCGGGATCCGGTCATGTATCGCATCCTGCGGGCAACACATCATCGTACTGGAGACAAGTGGTGTATCTATCCGATGTATGACTGGGCACATGGTCTTGAGGATTCCATAGAGGGGATCACACATTCAATCTGCACACTGGAGTTTGAGGACCATCGCCCCCTGTATGATTGGTTTCTTGATCAGTTGAACGTTTATCATCCACAGCAAATCGAGTTCGCCCGCCTTAATCTTACTTACACAGTGATGAGTAAACGGAAGCTTCTGGAACTGGTAGAGGAAGGTTATGTCACCGGATGGGACGATCCACGGATGCAAACAGTATCAGGTTTGCGGAGGCGTGGTTACACGCCCGAGTCAATCAGAAATTTTTGTGAGCGTATTGGAGTGGCAAAGAGAGACAGTATGGTGGATATAGCACTGTTGGAGCACTGCCTTCGCGAAGATCTGAACAAAAGAGCTCCGCGTGTGATGGGTGTGTTGGATCCGCTTCGGGTAGTTATTGACAACTATCCAGAAGACAGTGTAGAAGAACTGGATGCTGTGAATAATCCAGAAGATCCAGGTATGGGTACACGAAAAGTTCCTTTTTCACGTGTACTGTACATCGAGCGAGACGATTTTCGTGAGGATCCACCGAAAAAGTTTTTCCGTTTGGCACCTGGTCGCGAAGTTCGGCTGAGGTATGCTTATTATATTACTTGTATAGGAGTAGTCAGGGATGAAAAAACCGGTGTTGTAGTTGAGCTGCATTGTACTTATGATCCTGAAACGCGGGGTGGTGACTCTCCGGATGGTCGAAAGGTTAAGGCAACCCTGCACTGGGTTTCTGCTGACCATTCACTGGAAGCTGAGGTGCGTTTGTATGATCATCTCTTTACAAAGGCAAACCCCGGTGATGAGAAGGATGGCAATGATTACAAATCATGTTTGAATCCCGATTCACTCCGGAAGTTGATGTCTTGCCGTGTTGAGCCGCATCTGGCAGGTGCAGCACCAGGAAGTATATACCAGTTTGAGAGACAGGGTTATTTCTGCGTAGATTCCGTTGATTCGTCTGATGAAAAGCTCTTATTCAATAGGACGGTATCACTACGTGATACCTGGGCCAGGATTGAGAAAGCGCAAAAGTCAAATAAGTAGGGCGAGTCTTAATAAAGGGGGTGATGTAAAAATGAATGTTGAGGAGAAGATAAAAAATATCATAGTGGAACAATTAGGTGTAAGTGTAGATGAAGTGATACCTGAAGCATCATTTGTGGACGATTTAGGTGCTGATTCTCTTGATCTGGTTGAGCTGGTTATGGTGCTGGAAGAGGAATTTGAAAAAGAGATTCCAGATGAAGATGCAGAAAAGATTCAAACGGTTCAGGATGCCATAAACTATATTACAACCAATAGGGAAGCATAATTTAAAAAAACAATTATTTGGGAGTAACTCGGATTTTAAAAGGAGGTAAGATCATGCAAACTTATGTAACTCTTTGGAAATATACAAAAGATGGATTGATGGACATAAAAAAGACGGCCAGACGCTTTGAACTTGTGAAAAAGATTATTAATAGTGCTGGTGGGAAACTGGTTTCCATTTATGGTTTAATTGGAGAGTATGATGTGATTACAGTAATGGAGATGCCAGACGAGAAAGCGGCAGCATCAGCAATTTTGAAGATATGTTCTGCAGGAAGAATTACTTCCCAGACAATGATTGCTCTTTTACCAGATGATTTTCTAAAAATTGCAAAAGAAGTGTAATAAAGACTTTCGTGCAAAACAAGCATAACCAGTATAGTGTAATATTATAATAATTTGTCATTGCGAGCGATAGCGAAGCAATCTCATTACTACAAGCATATTCTGTATGAATGTCATCCTTTAAGAGATTATTAGATAAAAGTTTGTTGTTTACAAATAATATGGTGGGTATTGATTAAGGGGTAAGAAGAGCAATAGATTTCAAACAATATCCACCCATGGTGTAGATAAACCAAATATGTCAGTTTTTGTCTATTAGTTTTTATAAGTTCCTGGAAAGAGATTATCAAGATTTAGTATCATGCAAAGATCTTATTTTGAGGCAGATTTAACGGATGAAGAAGGGAACCAATGACAAATAAGGAGCAAAAAGTAGCAGTAGAGTTCATGGACGAAGTTAACCTCTGCTTAAAAAGAACTAGAGGGATTAAGAGATTGATGGGGAGACTGGAAAAAGCCTTAAAAGACCTTGATGAAGAGGATTCCAATGAGATCGCCCTCTCTGCTATTCAAGACTTAAACGTGTTGCTGGGTGGATTGATAATTATCTGGGACCAATGGGCGTCTGGAGTAAGCATTGAATTAGATCGATTGATTCAATATAAGTAGAAGTCATGACCTTCAATGGCAGGGATAAAAACTTGCGTCAACCTTCATTTTCGAAGACTCTCCAACGTTATAAAAAAACTTTAAAATAATTTCTAGACATATTATGGCTAGTAATGTTATCGTTAATCGAATGAGAGGATAAACCCCCCTCATTCACCTGTCAAAAAGTTTTATCCCTTTATCAGATCATCGCTCTATTGCTTCTTGTTGTTTTTTCTCGTGATGCTTTTTTAATGTGATATTATGGTGAATAGCTGTTTTGTTCCTTTCACATGAAGTGCAATTTGCAGAATGGTACGTCTTGCGATATTAAGATGGACGGAAGAATAAAAAAGGGAACAGGTCTAGAGCGACCGTAGTTATTATTTAAGAGGAGAATCTAATGAAGAAGAAAAAGATAGAAAAGAAAGAGAAAATAGCCAAGGTAAAAGGGAAACTGGGTGTCCTCATTCCAGGATTGGGAGGGGCGGTTAGTACTACCTTTATAGCAGGCTTGGAGGCTATAAAGAGCCGGAGTGCCATGCCCATTGGATCCTTAACACAGATGGGTACCATTAGACTGGGAAAACGAGACGAGCATAAAGTTCCCATGATTAAGGATTTCATAAGTCTGGCAGATCTTGAGGATATTGTCTTTTTTGGATGGGATGTTTATGAAGACAATTGCTATGAGGCGGCCATAAAGGCAGCGGTTTTAGAGAGGGATTTGATTGAACGAGTGGGATATCCTTTACGGCAAATAAAGCCGAAAACTGCAGTATTTCGAAAGGAGTTCGTTAAAAATCTTGATGGTGATAACATAAAACCTCAGAAAAAATACATGGATTTAATTGAAGCCTTAAAAGAAGATATCGAGGGTTTCAAGAAGGAACATGATATTGACCGGTGTGTAATGGTATGGTGTGCGAGTACAGAGACCTATCTTAAACCCGGAGACGTTCACTCAAACATCAGCAAATTTGAAAAGGGCTTAAAAAAGAATGATCCCAATATCTCACCCAGTATGCTCTATGCCTATGCGGCCATAACCAGCGGGATCCCTTACATTAACGGCTCACCAAATCTTACAGTTGATATACCTGCAATAGTTCAACTTGCCAAAAAGTATGAGGTGCCGATTGGCGGTAAGGATTTTAAAACAGGTCAGACACTTATGAAAACTATCCTTGCACCGGGCTTAAAGGCCCGATTGTTAGGACTTACAGGATGGTATTCTACCAATATCCTCGGTAACAGGGATGGATTGGTACTGGATGATGCTGATTCTTTTAAGACTAAAGAGGTAAGTAAACTTTCTGTATTAGATCAAATATTGCAGCCTAAAGTTTATCCTTCACTATATGATAATTTCTACCACAAAGTATCCATCAACTACTATCCACCCCGGGGTGATAATAAAGAAGGGTGGGACTGCATCGATATCTTTGGCTGGTTAGGATACCCCATGCAGATTAAGATAAACTTTCTTTGCAGGGATAGCATCCTGGCTGCGCCTATTGTCTTGGACCTGGTGCTTTTCGCCGACTTTGCTAAAAGAAGTGGGTTGAGTGGAATCCAGGAGTGGTTATCGTTTTACTTTAAGAGTCCTATGTGTGCAGAAGGTCTTTACCCCGAGCATGACCTTTTTATCCAATTGATGAAGCTTAAGAATACCTTACGATATCTGATGGGTGAAGAACAGATTACCCATTTAGGGATTGAATACTATTGATCTGATACAAAATAGGTTTATAAGAATTTCGCAAAACTCCCTTCTCCCAGGGGGAGGGAGTTGGGTAGCATTATTCAGAAGGACATAGTAGGTAAGGTATGATGTGAAATCCATCTGAAATAAGATAAGTTTTTTACTTGGATTTACCTTTATATCTATTAATCATGATGGGTATTAAACTAGAAAAAATAAGAAAGGGGCTAGAAAGTCTCTAACACGTTAATTTAATTGGGTCATCGTGTAGGAGTGTGGGTGATTTTATATCTCTTTGAGCATACAGGT
>CAZOKO010000056.1:0-17591 GCA_964580455.1 uncultured Thermodesulfobacteriota bacterium
CCGCACTAAGAAAGGTCGTGAGAAGGTGAAGCAGCTTTTAAAAGAGATTGAGAATGGGCAGGAGCGTAACAAGAAGATGGGGGAACCATATTATGATATCTCTTGGATGTGGGAAAGGCTCAAAATTGACAAGTGAAATACAATCCGAAGAAAGGGAAATGCTAAATCCTAAATCAACCATTTTAGAGAATGTAAAGCCTCTGACGACACAAATGCACTAATTGTTCAATGTAGGAAGAGTATTACTCCCCCTTATGTATTTGCTTCCAGTGGAGTTCGAGTTCCCTTTTCTTCTGAATAAATTTCCGTTTAAGAGAAAGAGGGAATGGTTTTGAAATGGCGTTCACGATGGACATAGTGGGACGGGGGAAAAAGGAGTTTTTTATCAAGGGACTTTTGCCGGGGAGAAAAGTGATCGTGAGTAAAATGGCGATAAGAGCGATTACTACCCCTTTTAAGAAACCCAGGATTCCTCCAGCGAGCTTATCAGATATATC
This sequence comes from uncultured Thermodesulfobacteriota bacterium, assembly GCA_964580455.1. Taxonomy (GTDB): domain Bacteria; phylum Desulfobacterota; class WTBG01; order WTBG01; family WTBG01; genus CAZOKO01. Next base: position 498 of record CAZOKO010000056.1, read on the forward strand.
TTCACGAAACCTTTTGAATGTCTCCAGTATTGCCCAAATCAGAATAAGAGTAAGAAAGTAAAGACAGCTAAGGGTAACTGCAAAAGCTATTGCGTCACCCAGAATTCTTTCTGTGGCTTTTTGTGGAAATAAAGAAGCGAAGAAGGGGTAAAGATAGCATGCGGTTGGGTAGGCAATAAGCAGGGCTATTAAGGAAAAGAGATAACTTACTGTGCCCTTTCTAACACCCAGAAATATGAAGTATCCTATAATGATGAGAAGAAAAAGGTCAAAGATAATAGATATATCAAGAAAAAAGTTCATATTCTGACATCTAACGAACTGTTAACCAATAAGCTTAATGTAAGAGGTGAGATGTTCCCATCTTCAGTGGAGCAAATCTGTTTTCGCTACCAAGTGAACCTCTTAAAAAAAGATCCATGCACGTCTTACAAAGGATAAAGGAAATTTCTTCATAGACCTCGCTATCTAATTCTTCTGATTCCCCTGGCTGGTAAAACAGTCTGTCAACGTACTCTGAAACTTCTTCTTGAAGATCAGATAATATATCACCGTAGTCCGCAACTATCTCAACAGTAATACGATGTCTCAGATCTCCCTCAGAAATTTTGCAACCGCATTTTGCACATCTTATAGTATTCATACAAATCACCTTTTTAAGATAAGATCTACCCTATAAAGATAAGAATAGATTATCACACAAAATTAGTATTCCCAAATGATGTCTGTTACCCAGATCCATATCCTTTAACCTAACCGGCAGGTTTTTGTCAAATTAAAAATAAAGTGGGAATAAATATAAGTTTTTCTGGTTATTTGGAAATCTCCAGTTGAATGCCATGATGAAATTATTAACAATACTGGATTCCCGCTTTCGCGGGAATGACATGTTTTTTCAATCGGTTCCATCCTTGTTTGTCATCCCTGCGAAAGCAGGGATCCAGGAATAATAGACAACTTGAGTATTGTAGATAAGCAGATAAGTTTTTATTTTACGGAAACTTTCTCTGTACTACTAACCTGCAACATCGTGTTTTTTTAGCACAGTTTAGTTTCATTCTTCGTGTTTCTTCGTGCCCTTCGTGGTTATATTTGTTTTGGTTGCGGCTCTGCTGTGCTGTGGGCTCAGTGGTTAACTATCACAATTTTGTAGATTTTTTTATACTTTTTGTTAGAATAGTATAAGATGATATTTTCTCTATATTCATGATTGTCCCTTTTGAGAGCGATGCAATGGAATCAGATAACCTGCAGGATTTAAAAGAAGTATTAGAGATCCAAAAGACGGATGGAAAAACCTCTCTAGCCAGAGTTGATCCTCTCCAGAGATACCTTATGGAGATAAGGCAGTATGAATTACTGACGAAGGAAGAAGAACACCGATTAGCGCTGAAGTACAGAGAGGAGAAGAATCCCGCGGTTGCCTATAAGCTGGTTACCAGTAACTTAAGGTTAGTAGTTAAGATCGCATTAGAATTCCATCGTGCCTGGGTAATGAATCTGCTGGATTTAATCCAGGAGGGAAATATAGGATTAATGCAGGCAGTGAAAAAGTTTGATCCTTACCGGGGTGTAAGATTGTCTTCATATGCTTCATTTTGGATAAGGGCATATATATTAAGATTTATACTGGACAATTGGAGATTGGTTAAGATTGGTACTACTCAGGCGCAGCGCAAGCTGTTTTTCAATCTCCAGAAAGAGAAGGCAAAACTTGAGGCGTTAGGATACTCGGCCGAACCCAAGAAGCTGGCAGAGGCAATGGGCGTCAAAGAAAAAGAGGTTATCCAGATGGATCAGAGGATGAGTAGTTGGGAGGCATCCCTTGATGCACCAACAGGAGGTGATACTAAAAGGAGTTTAATGGAGTCTTTACCTGAAAAGGGGGCGTTTATAGATAGAAGGCTTGCAGATGACGAAATCAAATCACTGCTTAACGAAAAATTGAAAGAATTCAAGGAGACTTTAAAGAATAAGGAACTTTACATCTTCCAGCATAGGCTGTTAGCGGAAAATCCCGCAACGCTTCAGGAAATAGGAAACGAATATGGCATTACAAGGGAAAGGGCCCGACAGATTGAGGAAAGGCTATTAAGAAAGATAAAGGCTTTTTTAGAAGAAGAAATTCCTGGGATAGAAGATTATCAAATCAAACTTGGTGAATAAAAATGGGGAAAATGGGAGTTGGAGCTTGACAAGTGAAAAATTATGTTTATTATTAACTACTTAATTTAAATGAGGTATGGCATGAAAGATTTTTTTAGTAAGTATAAAAGTGAGATTTTCCTGACGATTCTTGTCCTCTACGTTTTTACATTGGCGCTGGGTGTAACAGGTGAACTATTTGATATCGAATGGATTTTGAATCTTCCTATTTTCTGAAAGTCATCCTCAAGCGCATCATCTACAACACTATTCTAGCTCATGTGCCATAATAAGCCTGGGTTTGGGAAGACCAGGCTTTTTAAGGACTGTCTGTTGTGGTAAAACATATTATAAGGATTGAGCATACATGGTAAAACGAGATTATTATGAAATTTTATCTGTTTCCAGGAATGCAAGTGGTGAGGAAATAAAAAAGTCTTATCGTCAAATGGCCCTTAAGTATCACCCTGATCGAAATCCTGGCAATAAAGAAGCTGAAAATTGTTTTAAGGAGGCATCTGAGGCCTATGAAGTACTAAGAGACTCTGAAAAAAGAAGGCTCTACGACCAGTTTGGGCACGATGGGTTGAAAGGGGTCGGATTTAGAGGATTTGCTGATTTTGAGGATATATTTTCAAGCTTTGGTGATATCTTCGATGATTTTTTTAGCTTTGGTAATCGCGGGAGAAGAGGAAGGACATACGCACGTCGTGGTGCAGATTTACGGTATGATCTGTCTATCGGATTTAGAGATGCTGCCTTTGGTAAGGAGAAAGAGATTGAGACTGAGAAGCGTGAAATCTGTGAGACCTGTAATGGAACCGGAGTAAGACCAGGGAAATCAAAACAGATCTGTCCCAGCTGTGGAGGTAAAGGACAGATTAATCATTCACAAGGTTTCTTCACCATTAGTTCAACCTGTTCAAGGTGCCATGGTCAGGGAGAGATCATTACTCATCCCTGCAAGGATTGTAAAGGCAGTGGAACAGTACTCAAGCCAAAGCGTTTGAAGACAAAGATACCCGCAGGTGTAGAAACCGGCATGCGTCTTAAGCTGATGGGAGAAGGGGAAGCAGGTGAAAAAGGGGGACCTCCCGGAGACCTGTATGTTGTTTTACATGTAGAACCTGACCCATTTTTTGAGAGGCAGGGTAATGATGTCATCTGCCAGATTCCCATCTCTTTTTCTCAGGCTGCTCTGGGAGACAGAATAGAAGTTCCAACTTTAAATGGCAATGAAAGAATCACCTTGCCGTCTGGCACGCAGACCGGCCAGGTTTTTACGATTAAAGGGGTGGGGATCCCTTATCTCCATAGCAGAGGCAGGGGAGATGAGCTCGTACAGGTTATAGTCAAGACTCCAGCCACATTGAATAAGCGGCAAATTAAATTGTTTGAACAATTGTCCTCTTTAGAAGAGGAAGAGTATTAATGAAAAGATGAAACCTTTTTTGAAAATCCTCTACACCTTTTCAATTGTATTCATCTTTTTATCCTTTCTTCCTTATCAGATTGCAGGTGCTCCTTATGTTTCACTCTCTCTTGATAAGGACACTATCTCCACAAAAAAAATATTTTCATTGGAACTTACTCTCTCCTGGGAGGGTGATGCAGACCGGTATCTGGTTGCTCCTCCTCAAGTAACCTTGCCTGAGGGTATTGAGGGAAAGGATTCCTCTTTCAGCTCAGTAAGCAGGGGAGATCGTTACTCATTACACTACAAATATGATCTCTTTGCTTATAAGGAAGGAATTTATATACTCGAACCTGTTGAGATAAGCTATTGGGAAAAGGGGAATAACAAAGAGGAGAAGATAAAGACTGAAAAATTACACATTAAAGTTTCATCTTTTGGTGTCGTTGGCCTTGTTAGTTATTGGCCAATGGGTGTTTCGGTAATCGTTCTCGCAGGTCTTTTTATTGTCTTAATCGTTTTATACAAAAAGAAAAAGAGGTGCGCTGATAACGGGGAGTTAAATGGTGTTCTTACCAGAGAGATGATAGCAAGTGAAATGGAGCAGTGTAATGCTTATAAAATTGAGGGAGACTGGGAAAACTATTTGAAAAGGGTTATATCCATCAGCAACAAACTTCCGAACCCGGACGAGGGTGGTAAAGGTATGAAAGAATTGGATGCGCTTGCAGAAAGAGTCACCTATGGTGGTTTTTGCCCTTCTACTGAAGAGATAAACCTCATACAGAGACAGCTTGAAACGGCTTTTAAGAGATCCTTCCCTGACGATAGGGATGAGGATTTGGACGGAATTAAATTGATGTGAATGGAGGGATAGAACATGCAGAAAGATATTCAAGAGATTACGAAAGAGGTAGAAGAAAAAAGCAGGTATGTAAGGAGGCTTAAAGAAGAGATTGAAAAGATTATTGTGGGTCAACACTATCTGATAGAGAGACTGCTCATTGGTATTCTGGCTGATGGTCATATCCTGGTGGAGGGGGTTCCTGGCTTGGCAAAGACGACTGCTGTAAAAACGTTGGCTAAAGCTGTTGATACCAGTTTTCAACGCATTCAGTTTACCCCTGATTTACTGCCGGCAGATCTTATGGGTACCCAGATTTATCTTCCTAAAACAGGTGATTTCACTGTAAAGAAGGGGCCAATTTTCAGTAACATTATTCTGGCAGATGAAATTAATCGGGCACCAGCCAAGGTACAGAGTGCGCTTCTTGAGGCCATGCAGGAGAGGCAGATAACTATAGGAGAGGAGACGTTCAAACTGGAAGAACCTTTTCTGGTGATGGCAACCCAAAATCCTATCGAGCAGGAAGGAACCTATCCTTTGCCTGAGGCTCAGGTAGACCGCTTCATGCTTAAGCTTCGTGTTACCTATCCCACCAAGAATGAAGAGAAGGAAATCATGCAGCGTATTGCTCATAGAACCCCCATTGAGATCAGTCCTGTAACAACTCCCAATGAGATAATGGAATCAAGAGAAGTAGCTGACCAGATCTACATTGATGATAAACTGCAGGATTATATTGTCGATGTTGTCTTTGCCACACGAGAGCCTAAGGCATATGGGATTGATATTGAGGGAATGATAGCCTATGGAGCTTCTCCCAGAGCCAGTATTTATCTCAATCAGGCTGCAAAGGCATATGCATTCTTACAGGGAAGAGGCTATGTTACCCCTCAGGATGTCAAATCAATTGGCCTTGATGTATTGAGGCATCGAGTGCTGTTAACCTATGAAGCTGAGGCAGAGGAACTTACCTCAGATGATATTGTAATGAAGATATTTGATAATGTTGAAGTGCCTTAGGAGCTAGATGCTGAATGTATACATCTATTTTGTTTTTTATCCAGTATCAAGTATCTAGTATCCAGGATCGTTTTAATTAAATACTCCAACATAGAGAGCTTTATAATATGTTTCGACGAGATAAAAAGAAGAGGGAAGAGGGAAAAGGCCATTCAGGGTTGCCGAAAGAGGTAATTAAAAAAATTCAAAGGATTCATATACATACTAATTATCTCGTTAATGATGTGCTGGCAGGGGAGTATGAAAGTGCCTTCAGAGGCAGGGGGATGGAGTTTGAAGAAGTGAGGGAATATCAGGCAGGTGATGATGTAAGAGATATCGATTGGAATGTAACTGCTCGCATGGGACATCCTTATATTAAGGTCTATCGGGAGGAGAGAGAGTTGACCATAATGCTGATGGTTGATGTAAGCAACTCAGGACAATTTGGTTCGGTTAAACAACTGAAAAATGAAGTAGCAGCGGAAATTGCAGCCATCCTAGCTTTCGCAGCGGTGAAAAGTAATGATAAAGTAGGCCTCATCATTTTTAGTGATATAATAGAAAAGTTTATCCCTCCCAAAAAAGGAAGAAATCATGTGTGGAGAGTGATAAGAGAAGTCCTCCGGCATAAACCACAGAGTAAAAAGACAGATATCAATGTGGTGCTGGATTTTCTCAATAAGATAGCCGCTCGCAGGGCTATTGCTTTCCTCATTTCAGATTTCATTGCTAAGGGTTATGACAAGTCTTTGCGCATAACCAATAAGAAACATGATGTCATTGCTATTTCCATAACAGATCCCAGAGAAAGGGAAATACCCAGAGTAGGATTTATTGAGTTAGAAGACGCCGAAACAGGTGAAGTTATGCTTATAGATACAAATGATAGTAATATTCGCAAGGGGTTCAGCAAGCTGACTGCTCACAACGTTAAAGGAACACTGGAGATGTTTCGCAACAGCAATGTTGACCACATAAGGATTTATACTGATCAGTCCTATATCGATCCAATTATGAAATTTTTTCGCATAAGGGAGAAAAGGCTATGAGTGGGAGAGAAGGAAAGACATTCGATACTAAATCCCTTTTTTTCAGTGGTGCGGTTATCATTTTATTCATCATATTGGTAGTTCTCATTCTTCAATCCGGTGGAGGAAAATTCGCTGACAGTAATTCAACGGTTAAGTATGAGGGTGTTATCTATCGAGATCTAGCCAACAAGCTTAAGAGTGTAGGCATAACTAAGGAGGCAATCAAACAGTACGAGAGCTATTTTAATACAGCGAAAATGGATGAAAGAACCAGATCAAATATAGCCTATACTATAGGAAAGCTCTATATGGAGGAGGGCAACTATGAAAACGCCCTTAGCTGGCTTTATCGTGTGGATATGATTGATCCTGATACGCCACTTAAAAACGAGGCTGGTTCAAAAATCGTACACTGCCTGGAAACGCTGGGAAGATTTCATGCTGCTGAGTATGCATTAGAAGCACGAAGCTCTCTCCAGGAAGATAGCGGGGAGGAAACCAGGGGGGGTAAGGTAATAGCAGAGATTGGGAGTAGGAAAATTATGCTTAGAGAAGTAGACGAAGCCATTGATGAATTACCGCCCTGGATTAAAGAACAATTTAAGGGCAAAGAAAAGAAAGTTGAGTTTATGAAAAAATATGTGGCAGATGAACTGTTCTACCGAAAGGCAAAAAAACTGGAGTATGATAAGAATGCTGAATTGAGAAAAAAGACCGCGCATTTTATGAAACAGCTTATGGTCAATAAGGTTTTGGAGGGAGACATAAAAGATAAATTAACCATTGAAGAAGATGATCTTAAAAATTATTTTAAAGCAAACCAAGAGCGTTATAAGGAAAGATCCCAGGCACGAATACGATTAATCAAAGCGGGCATGGAAGAAATAGCTAAAAATATTGTAAGAGAATTAAAGAAAGGCAAAAATTTTACTGAACTTGCCAAAGAAATATCCCTGGATGAAGAGAGTGCTAAGATGGGTGGGCAATGGAATAGCTGGGTTACTGCAGGGAAGGATGATTTAGGGATAGGGAATGTTGCTGAAGTATCCAGGGCTATCTTTTCAACATCGCCAGGTGATATTTCTCCTGTCGTCAAGGCAGGAGATTATTACTATATCTTCAAGATAGATGAGAAGAAACCTGAACGTATGAGAAATTATGAAGAAGTTGAGGAATGGGTACGGAATGATTACATGGAACATAAAATGAAAGTTGCCTATCAGAATCTCCTGGAACAGGTGCTTGCCAGTTCGGAGGTTAAGCTCTATCCTCACATAATTACCGAGGAGGAAACACCTTCTAAATGAAAAGATTGTATGCTGCAGGAGCTATTATTGTATACTGTTTTTTCTTTCTTTACTCCTGCCAGAATGAGATGCGGGAAGCTCAAAAGGATGAAAATAGTTTGCCGCCGGTGGAGGTAAAAGCACAGGTTGATAAAGCAACAGCTACTACCGGTGACCTTGTTCGCTACACCCTTTCAGCAGAAAGTGAACCCCAGATAGAGGTTGAAATACCTGAGATGGGATCTCAAATTGCTGGTCTTAGGATTGTGGACATGGGTGCAGCAAGTCCGATAGAAAGGGATGGGCGCAAGATCGTTGAAAAGTGGTATCAGCTGAAGGCAGATTTGGTTGGCTCTTATATTATTCCTGGTGCGGTTTTTTCCTATAAAGATGAGAAGGGTGAAAAAAGGGAACTTAAGACGGCTCAGATATTTATTGAGGTTGAATCTGTAATAGAGGACAAGGAAAATGCCAAAGATGTAAAGGATATTAAACCTCTTGCAACTATTAAAAGAGATTATACATTACTCATATATTTTTCTATAGCTGGATTATTGCTCATAGCGTTGATTATAGGAGGAATCTGTTTTTATCGTAATAAGTTTCTAAAAACCAAAGTGACTCCATTAAAACCTGCTCATGAACTGGCTTTAGAAGAGCTTGACCGACTGCAAAAGGAGGATTTAATAACGAGGGGAATTTATAAAGAACATTATTTTAAACTATCAGAGATATTCAGAAGATATCTTGAAAGAAGGTTTCACTTTCTGGCTGTAGAAAAAACGACGGAAGAACTTTTGCCGGAAATTAAAAATCTAAAAGGTTTTGATGAGAAAGTAAAAAGTGATGCTAAAAAGTTTTTGTATAACACCGACCTTGTAAAATTTGCCAGGTACATTCCTGGCAAGCAAGAGGTAGATCAGGAACATCAGGAAACAGTAGATTTTATAAATGAAACCAAAGAAGAAAAGATTCATCAATCTGAATCCTCATCTTAAGCATTCTCTATTTTAAAAATTTGCTATGATTAGATTTGAAGACCCCTGGCTTCTTGTTTTTTTCGTTCTCATTCCTTTGATGATACTGTATCAATGGAAAGGAGCGGGAAGGAGCCGTGTCAGGTTTTCCTCCCTTGATAACGTAAAGAAGTTGAAGAGATCAACCTCTCTTTTCCTTAGACATATCCTTTTGGTATTACGCTGTCTGGCCATAGCTCTTTTTGTAATGGCTCTGGCTCGTCCTCAGTCGGGAACCAAAGCTACAGAGGTTCTGACTGAGGGCATTGATATCATGCTCTGTTTAGATACCTCGGGCAGTATGCAGGCGTTAGATTTTAAATGGGAAAATGAAAGGCAAAACCGCTTACAGGTGGTAAAGAGAGTAGTCAGCGATTTCATAAAGGGGAGGAAGAATGACCGTATAGGAATGGTAGTTTTTGGTGAAGAGGCCTTTACCCAGTGCCCTTTAACACTTGATTATGGAGTGCTCTTAAGTTTACTGGATCAGGTAGAAATAGGGATGGCTGGTGATTCTACTGCTGTAGGGTCTGCTCTGGGCACCTGTGTAAAAAGGTTGAAAGACCTTGAATCGAAATCTAAAGTGGTTATCCTTTTAACGGATGGGCGTAACAATGCGGGAAGTTTAAGCCCTGAGACTGCTGCAGAAATTGCCAAAACGTTTTCTATTAAGACTTATGCTGTGGGAGTAGGCACAGAAGGGGAAGTGCCGTTTCTGGTAGATTCGATTTTTGGTAAAAGGTATGTTTATCAACGGGTGGACCTGGATGAAGACACTCTAAAAGAGATAGCTAAAATTACAGGAGGCACATATTTTAAAGCAACTAATACAAAAGCCTTAGAAGAGATCTATAAACAGATTGACAAGCTGGAAAAGACCAAAGTGGAAGTTAAAGAGTATATGGAATACACAGAGTTATTCCGATGGTTCTTTTTGCCCGGTCTGGTTTGCATATTGCTGGAAGTAATTCTGGCAAACACACGATTTAGGAAAATACCATAAATGCAGGATACTGGATACAGGATGCAAGGAATGTAATTAAAGAGTATGTTTACACTCCCAACATTTTTTTAAATAAAATAAATATAGGATTTGAGATGAACGATATGGGATGTGCGATTGAAAAACTGTTTCTCCTTGTATTTTACATCGCATATCGCAGTTCATGCATTTTGGATCATGGATCGTGCATCATGAATCATGAATGGTAAATTATGAGATTTGGTAATTTAAACTATCTTTTCCTTTTATGGATTATCCCTCTGCTGATTGTTTTTTATCTCTATGCTTTTCGTAAACGAGATAAGCTGTTGACCCTCTTCTGCGGGAAGGATTTGCTTGGAGAACTAGTGCCTAATTTTAAGATGGGTAGAAGAGGCGTGAAGGGATTTCTTGTTATACTGGGAGTTACCCTTGGAGTTGTTGCTCTGACCCGACCACAATGGGGTTTCCACTGGGAAGAAATTAAAAGGGTTGGTGTAGATATTATAGTTGCAATAGATGTTTCTGAAAGTATGTTGGCTGAAGATGTCAAACCAAACCGTCTGGAACGAGCGAAGAGAGAAGTATATGATCTCATTGAGATGCTGGAAGGTGATCGCATTGGCTTAGTTACCTTTGCGGGGACCAGTTTTGTCCAGTGTCCTTTGACCTTGGATTATGGAGCATGCAAGATGTTCCTGGACCATATAGATACGGATCTTATTCCTGTACCGGGCACTGCAATAGCTGGTGTAATCAGGACGTCTCTTAAGTCTTTTATCAAGGGGGAGAGAAAATCCAAAGCGCTGATTCTCATAACTGATGGTGAGGATCATGAAGGTGAACCGGTTGATGCTTCAAGAGAAGCAAAAAAAGAAGGGATTAAGATTTTTTCCATTGGTGTAGGCCGAGAGGGTGGTGCCCCTATCCCTTTAAAAAGTGGTTCCGGAGGGTTTAAGAAGGATCGCAGGGGGGATATGATTATAACCCACTTGGATGAAGCAACGTTGCAAAAAATCGCACTGGAAACCGGTGGGAGCTATGTAAGGTCAGTCACAGGAGATATGGACCTGGATAAGATTTATCTGGAAGGTATCAGACAGCATGTTGAACAGAAACAACTAAAGAGTACCCGCAAGAGAAGATGGGAAGAGAGATTCCAATGGTTCGTCTTTTTTGCCCTTCTCTTTATCAGCATAGAATTTCTTGTCAGTGAACGCAAAACCACTTTGTCTTAGAGGAAATATATGCATCTCAAGAACGAGAAATCATACTGCAAACTATGGTATTCCTTTTTAATCCTTGGACTTACTCTTGTAATCACTGATTTTGCCTGTGGGGAATCACTCTATAGCGCAATTGAAAAAGGGAGTACCCTGTATGAAGACAAGAAATACGATGAAGCCATAAAGTCTTTCATTGATGCCCAGATAGAATCTCCAGAGAATCCGAAGCTAAAGTATAATGTTGCCAATGCTCACTATAAAATGAAAAACTATGAAGAGGCGGCAAAGAACTATCAGGATGTAGCTGCTACTGCTCAGGATATCCAGCTAGAGGAAAAGTCAATATATAATATAGGCAATTGTATGTATCGCCAGGGGAAGTTGGAAGAAGCTGTAGAGTATTATAAGAAGGCGTTGGAGTTAGACCCCAATGACCAGGATGCTAAATACAACCTGGAGTTCGTAAGAGAAGAAATTAAAAGAAGGATTAATCAATCCAAGCAAAGGAAGGAACAGCAGAAGCAAAAGGAAAGCAAAGAACAGGAAGATAAAAAAGAACAAAAAGCAGAAGGTCAACAGCAGCAGCCTAAAAAAGAGCAGCAGGAAAAACAGCCTAAGCAGCAGCAATCCCCAAAAGAAGAAAAGCAAAAAATGGCTGAAAAACAGATGGGAAAAACAAAACCGATGACTCCTGAGGAGGCAGAACGCTGGTTGAGAAGTCTTAAAGAAGATAAGAAGAAGCACAGGGAACGTGAAAGGGAAAAAGTTGCAGGGTCATTGAGACCCGAGAAGGATTGGTAACAGAGGGTTTACAATGGTAAGATATAGGATTATTTTAGTATGCTTTTTTCTGATACTTTATGCAGAGAAAACTCATGCACTTTCTCTTATTGCCAAGGTGAATAGAGCCGAGGCAACACTTCAGGACCGAATCATTCTGACTCTTTCTGTAGAAGGGACTCAGAGAGCAGGAAGGCCTCATCTCCCGCCCATGCCTGCATTTGATTTTATCTCTCGTGGAAGCTCTACCAGGATGCAGATCATTAATGGTCAGATTACCTCAGGAGTTGATTATAATTATATACTGATTCCCAAAAAGGCAGGAACCTTTGAGATCGGACCTGCAACTCTGCAGGATAAGGGGCAAACCATATCCAGCAACAAGATAACACTTAGAATTGCATCTGCGGATACCAAACCTCAAGCTACAAGAGACTTGTTTATCACTACAACGGTAAGTACTAAAGCACTCTATGTTAGTGAACAGGTTGTTTACACTTTTAGACTCTATAGAAGAGTAAAGATTGCTAATGCCAACCTGGATAATCCATCATTTGAAGGGTTTCTGGTAGAACCATTGGGAGAAGAACGGCAGTATGAAACGGTAATTAATGGTCAGACTTTTCTGGTTTCAGAAATTAAGCAGGCATTATTTCCTACTCGTGAGGGTACTATAAAAATAGAGCCGGCTAAGGTACAATGTGAAGTAGTGACCCGAACACGAAACAGGAGAGGATTCTTTGATGACCCTTTCTTCGATGATTCGTTCTTTGGATTTTCAAGAACAGAGCCTAAAGTACTGCGCTCGGATCCTGTTACCCTGCAGGTAAAACCTTTACCAACTGAGGGTAAGACGCCTCTCTTCAGTGGTCTAGTAGGGATTTTTAGCATTACCACCAGTCTGAGTAAAAAGCAATTGGAGGCAGGAGATACAACTACCTTGACAATTGCCATACAGGGCAGGGGAAATATAAAAGATGCACACTGTCCTGAATTTTCTTCTCCTGCTCATTTCAAGGTATATGATGATAAGCCAATCCTCACAGTCCAAAACTCAGGAGGTATATTTGGTGGCACACTAACGATTAAAAAGGCTCTTGTCCCCCTGAAAGAGGGTAGATTAAAAGTGCCTCCGCTGGCTTTTACCTATTTCAATCCTGAGCTTGGGAAATATGAATTGTGTAAAAGCAAGCCTCTGGCAGTGAAAGTGTTGCCTCCCAAGGATAAGGAAAAACTTCATCTGGTTGAGGCGTTTGGAACTGCAACCTCTAAAGAGGAAATAAAAATCCTGGGGAAGGATATTTTACCCATCAATACTTCTCTTTCTGCTTTAAAACCATATAATATGGACCTCTGGCATTGGGCATACCTTGTGTTCTTCTTCCTTCCTATCGCAGGATATGCAGGATCTGCATTGATTAAAGTGAGGAAGGAACGATGGGAAGAAAACTTGGGATATGCTCGGAGTAAAAGTGCCCTGAAGAAATTCAACAGGAATGTTGCAGCAGTTAAAAAGGAGATTAAAAACCAGGATTCAGCAGAATTTTATAGACTTGCTTCCAGGACATTTAAGGATTTTCTGGGTGATAAGTTAAATATGACAGGGAGTGCTCTTACACCAATAGAAATTGAAAATCAGCTTCACAGGTTTAAAGTGAAAAAGGAACGGAGTGAGCATCTAAAGAAGGTGCTTAGTGTTTTAGAATCAGCTCAATTCGCCTTTCAAAGACACAGCAGAAGTGAGAAAGAGGACCTGTTAAATCAGGTGAAAGACTTGGCTAGGTGGTTTGATAAGAACATAAAGAAGAACCTGGTTTAAGCTGAGTTTATCCTGATATATGAAGGGCTTAAGCAATTGGAATAATGGGTTTTAATAAATGTTCCGGGTTACGTGTTTAAAGCATGTTAAACTTCAAAAAATCCAAACCCGTAACTCTCAACGTAAATTCTTTTAACCTCAATAAGTTGTGGAAATTCCGAGACGTTTATGATTAATACAAAGACAAAGAGAATTTTCTTCATTATTGCAATAGGAGTATTTTCTTTCTGCAATTTATATTCGACGTATGATCAGGATCAACGCTTTGCCGCCCTTTTCTCTCGCAATCAAAAAATCAAGGGAGAAATTGATACAGTTCATTCATTTATAGAAGCCAATAAAGACTATAAGGAAGAAAAATATAATGAGGCAGCCCTGCTTTATGAAGATCTTATCGGATCGGGAATAAACAATGGAGAAATATATTATAATCTGGGCAACAGTTACTTCAAAATGGGATTGTTAGGAAAAGCGATATTCAACTACCGACTGGCAGAATTGTACCTTCCACGAGACGAGGATCTTAAAGTTAACATAAAATATGCTCGCCAGTTAACGAAAGACAGAATGGAGGTAAAACAGTTTTTGCCTTTTCTAAAGGAATTTTGTTTCTGGTATTCTAAACTTAACCTTAAGGAACTGCTTATAGTTTTTCTGATATTTAATGGTCTTTTTTGGACGTTAGCAACCACAAAAATCTTTTGGAAGAAAGATCATCAGAATCAGATCCTCTTAATTAATCTGGTTTTGGTATTGGTATTAGGATGTTCTCTTGCCTTAAAACTGTACAACTGTACCCATAAAACTGGAGGAGTTGTTTTGGCCAGGGAAATTACAGTAAGAGCCGGGAACGGGATTAATAATACAGCCCTCTTCCAATTGCATGATGGTGCTGAGTTTGAGATTATAGAACAGGATGAGGATTGGATTAAAATTGAATTAGAAGATGGTAAAAGGGGATGGGTGAAAAGCAGCTGGGTTGGGAAATGTCAATTTCCTACTCGTCTTCCGGTTGGTGAGTAGCTTTTTGATTTTACCCCGTTAGAAAGTTTGGACATAGTTTTAAACCCGACCAAAGCGTACTCCTTTTTTTACTCTGATTGAAAGGTGGTGCTTTTTTCTAACGGGGTAAAAAATCATTAAAGATTAAACTGATCGTGCCGAATAAAGAAACACTATGCCAAAAGAGAAAGTCTTATACGTTTGTGATGAAAAACATAATAACAGGGATATTCCACTGGAGATGGAAGAGACTGTTCCCTATCCCGAAAATATGCAATATGGGGAAAAGGATAGTGTCCATTATTACTACCAGTGTCCCTTTTGTTTCGAAACCTATCTTGCCTATCAAAGGGTGGGGAAATCAGTGGAGTGGACTATCATTGATAAGGAAGTCTGGGAGAAACGGATTGCCAATGTGAGGGCAACGAGGGTCAGCAGCCTGAAAAAGGGACTGGATGAACAGAAGGCAGAGATTGAGAGGGAACATAATGAGACTACTAAGCGTTTGAAAGAGATTAGCCAAAGGAAAGAAGGTGTTATAAAGGAAATTGATGAAAGGAACATGTTTCTGGATCAGTTAAAAAGGGACGAAGAGGAATTGAGCAAAAAGTTTGAGAAAGAAAAAGAGGAACTTAACCTGATCAATGAAAAGGTAGAAAAGTTGACGATATCCACATTGTAGCGGAGTTATAGTAAAAAGGCTAAATATTATGTTTTATTAATAACTGTATGAGTTTTAAGAACTGATTAAACCCGACAAATTGTCGGGTTTTTTTATTGCTCCCCCCAGGTGAAGAACTACCCTGCGGACTGTATGCGGAGTCTGATACAGATTGCGACGGAGCGAAGCCAGTTTCTGAAATAAGGGAAATTGAGAGAAATTTAGAAGATGAAATCAAAATACTCTTGTTTTATAAATTATTTTATGCTATAAGTCTTCCTGATATTAAGGCGAGTATTTCGAGTATTTCATAAAAAGATAATTGAATGGAGAAGCTCATGAAACATACGACAAATTATTTTGAAAAGGGAAATGAATTACTTGCAAGGAAAAGATATGAAGAGGCTATTTTACATTATGAAAAAGATTTAAAAAACGGTAAGTTTGGTACTCGTTATAAAGTTGTATACAATATGGGTATTGCTTACAACCATTTGGGCAAGCACAAAAAAGCAGTAAAATGCTATGATGAGGTACTCAAGGATAAAAACTACCCCACTCCTTATAAAGCATTGAATAACATGGGGAACTCCTATTATCGATTGGGTCAATACAACAAAGCCATTAAATGTTATGAAAATGCGTTATCTGATGAGAGCTATATCTCGCCAGGTAATACCTGGTTCAACATGGGACTGATTTATAATCAGCTTGAGCAATATTATAAGGCGATTGAATGTTATGAAAAGGCAATGGAAGACAAAAAATATATTTCACTTCCTAATATATGGAACGAATTGACTAAAGCCTATAACAAAGTAGGGCAGTTTGATAGAAGTGCGGCCTTCCTTCAAAGGGAGGAAATAATTAAATAAATTTCCCATTCTTCATGAAAAGTTTTTTAGCTTTTCGGTTCACTCTCTCCCCTTTACAGGGATGTAACGATTAAAACATGCTCATCGGTGGAAGAGCACATAGTTTAAAGGAAACTAACTGTGTAGGGGAAGTACATTTAGATTTTGCTGAAATTAACCTGCTTAATCCTCACCATGCTTTTCAAGAAATCCCTTCTCTATTGAAGTTAAAGGAAAAATTTAACTTCTTCTTTCTCGTGCATGGACCTGAAGAAGGTAATCCTTTTGATTGTCAAGAGTTAAAAGCCAGGCTACTTCCTCAAATTGAAGTTTTGCTTGACTTCGCTTGTGAGTTAGATGCGAAGTTGGTAACAGTACACTTTTGGTTAGATCAAAGATTTATAAGAAAAGCAATCTTGAGAAAAAAACTTACCATTCTGGAGAAGATGATGGCTCTGGCAACCAAAAAAAGGGTAGATCTCTGTTTAGAAAACTTGAGTGAACGCACTGATGATTTCAAAGAAGCCTTCAGCAGATTTGCGGAATTAGGATTAACACTGGATATTGGTCATAGTGAACTACTGACTTCAAGAAATACTGCTTATAACTTTATTGAAACGTGTCCTGAACGGATAAAACACGTCCATATTCACGATAATCGTGGAGGAGACACGCCAGATGATGATCTTCACCTTCCTCTGGGTAAGGGGACTATTGCTTTCGAACCTATTCTTAAGGCTTTGTGTAAAACAGGATATGATAGCACTATTACATTAGAAGTTGCACCTGAATTTCTCAAAACGGGAAAGGAAAAACTGCTGAAAATGCTCAGCACCTGTAATATTCGAGGATAAAACCACCACTTTTGAACCACATGAAGGGATAAAAATGAATGCTGTTTTCATTGGATTACTCTACCTTTGTTGATTCCCACAATAAATTGACTGAATTTTCCTGATTATTTTGGACCATCAAATTTATGGCTCTTTAAAGTTTTAAATGGGTAAGTAATGTTTATTGAATTTAGAA